>JACIYK010000329.1 GCA_014359965.1 Candidatus Aminicenantota bacterium | reverse complement strand
ACTTTAAGCGGCTCTTGTTCTTCTCCGGGTCATAATAATAGGGCCCAAACAGGTCATCCATCAGGCTGGCCTCCTTTTCCTCAAGCACTTTATCCCTGGTTACCACTTTAATACAGAAGTCCTGCCCCTTAATTTCCACCAGAAGAAAAAAGTTTTCCCCACCCCGTCTGACAAAAAGGGGATGAAGCTTCGGCCCGCCGCCTCCGGCAATATAATAACGGATTCCATCATACACCCGGGTTGGCCCAAAGCGATGCGTATGACCAGCAAAAACCGCTTTCACTTTTGCTGCTTTCAAAAGCGGGTGAATCTGTTCAAACCAGAACTGGCGCCATTCCATATTGATATTTCTGGCTTTCATATCCCAGACCGGGACATGAACAAAAACGAAAGCCATACTCCAATCTGGTTTGGCCAGATCCTGTTTTAACCATTGGAACTGTTCCTGGCCAATTTTCCCCCACTTATTATCCTCAAGATTATCAAGAAGAATAAAATGTACTCTTTTTACGGAAAAAGACAGGTAAGTTTTTTTAAAGATATCAAGATAAATCTCTCTGGCCCTTTTGTTAAAAACATCATGATTACCAGGTATCTGATAATAGGGAACCTTAAATTTTTTTATAACTTCCAGATACCTTTTCCATTGCCCTTTGGTGCTTCTGATCCCATAGCCATAAATTAAGTCACCCAGATTAATGACCAGGTCTGGTTTAAGGCGGTTAATCTGTTCTATTTCAATTTCAAAAACAGAAAAGTCTGTCTGGTGCCAAAAATCAGGGTTGGTATCGGAGATAACCACAAATTTTAAGTCCTGAGCGAGAAGAGGTAAACAAAATAGAAAAAATAATGAAACAAAAGCTTTTATTTTATTCATAAAGTCTTTTTCTTCTAAGTTTATTATAACAGTATGGCTTATTTTAATAAAGCATCTCACCCCCCCTCAGATAAATCTATGTTAAAATTCCTACCGTTTACCTTATTTCTAGGCTCAAACCAATTTTTATAATATCCTCCTGCTAAAGGCAAAAACCATTATCTTTCTTTGCTCCAGCAATCATCTAAGGACTTTCGTTTCTAACCGGTTCTTCTCTACCGAGCTATATTAATCATATAGCCCAGCATGACCAAAAAGCCACCAGTCCGGTTGCGACCGGTTATTTCCGGATGGGATTGAATGTTAGAAAGTCCATAATTGAACCGCACCCCAAGAACTGCTTGCCCATTTCCAAGCTTCCAGCTTATCCCAGCTGCCCCACACAGGCCGAAATTCCAGCGGTTAATTTCCTGACTTACATCAGTATTTGCTTCAAAAGAGACGGGTTCAGGACTCAAGGGTTGGGTGCCCGTTTCGTCAAGGTATAGCAGGCTGCTTCCACTGGTAATCGTCTTAGCTCCTATTCTATAGCCAGCATAACCTCCAAAGGCAAAAAACAAACCTGGCTGCTTGCCGGTATTTATC
>JACIYK010000328.1 GCA_014359965.1 Candidatus Aminicenantota bacterium | reverse complement strand
CCGACATAGCCTAGCATCAAGGTCCGAACGTATTTCACCTTTCTTCACACCTTCCAGAACGATTTGACAAAAAACCGGGAATATTTTTTCCCGCCGGAAGGCTTCAATTTCCTGCCAGATGTCCGGTAATTTGAACTTTATATCCTTCAACAGCTCGCGGTTAATCAAAGACATGGTCTGCCCCAGAGAGGTGAAAAAACTCATAAGTTTTTCTCGGCATCTCAACTCGCTTCTCTTCTGGAGTTCTTCCAGCTCGGAAAGCGTGGCTTCTCTAACCTCTCTCAGAACTTCACGCAGCAGAGATTCTTTGTCTGGAAAATAGCGGTAGATGGTAGCTTTACTGATACCCAATTCTTCAGCCAGTTCATCCATACTCACTCGGCTGAACCCATACCGGAAGAAAAGCTCCCGGCTCTGAGCTAACAGGCGCTGGCGGAGCTGGTCCCCGGTTGATGATACCGATAAAACGCTTTTAGTTTTCATAGTTTTATGATAGATAATTTAGCTGTCCAGGTCAAGCCTTTTTTCCTGGCTAGGGCATTTTAAAAGAAAGCCAGCTGTGATAAAATTTCTGGCTTAAATAAAGGAAATATAAGCATGAAGCCCGGGCTGGAGAGTTTAATTTGGCCAGGAAGTTTCTGAACGTTTCGTTGCTTGTTGGTTTGCTGCTTTTTATTCTAGTAATTTACAAGACCGGCCTGCGTCAGATCATCAGCGATTTTCGGGCTATCAATCTGCTCAATTTTCTCATCCTGCTGGCCTTAAGGCTGGCTTACTGGGTTTCCCGGACTTTTAATTGGAAATCGATTATTGATAAACAGGATAAAAAATATCCACTTCCAGCCCTTCTTTCTGCCCGGCTGGCTGACCATGCCATAAGCTACCTGACCCCCTCTAACCTGTTTGGCGGTGAACCGGTCAGGGCCATGATGACGCCGGGTGCCAACCGGCGCCGGGCTCTAGCCACCATCATTGTGGATAAGACCATTGAACTGGTTTCCATCATGTCTTTTACCATCATCGGGGTAATTGTGGCCATTAGCCGTTTAAAAATGCCGGGCCGGATGAAAATCGTTTTTCTGGTATTTTCATTTGGGGCTGCTTTATTCCTCTTTCTTTTAATTCTCAAGCAGAAAAAAGGATTTTTTACCTGGATAGTAAACATCCTGGCCAGAATCAAAATCAAACCCAAGATTATCCAGCGTTCGCAGGAAAAAATTGCTGAACTTGACCATCACATTTCCAATTACTACCGCCATCATCCGGGGTTATTTTTCAAAATCTATGCTTTTTATGCTTTAACATTTCTCATCTGGACCTGCGAAATTCACCTGACACTTGTCTACATGGACACGCCCAACGTGACCCTGGTAAAAAGCTTCTTGATAATCACCCTGACCACTATTGCCGCCGTTATCCCGGCCATACCCGGAGCCCTGGGCATTAATGAGCTGACCAATGTGGCTGTTTTT
>JACIYK010000327.1 GCA_014359965.1 Candidatus Aminicenantota bacterium | reverse complement strand
ATGAAAAAAAAGCCTATGAGAAGAAAAGGTTTAAGGGTAAAGGACTTTATGAAGGAGTGGCGGAAGCCATAACCAATAATCTGTTCTGGATGGTTCTTTACCAGAATGGTTACCATCGTTTTTACACTCCGGCTGGCCGCGGTTGGATATTTCCCCGTCCTGATGGGCAGCCTGACCACTGGACAATTTTTGAATGGGATTCTTTTTTCAATTCTTTACAAATTTCTCTGGAAAGCAGCCGTCTAGCTTTTGACGTAGTCAAGGCCGTGCTTCAGACTCAGTATCCTAATGGAAACATTCCCAACTGGCGGGGCCGCTTCGGAGGCACACCTGACCGGTCCCAGCCACCGGTTGGTTCCTTTGTGGTCTTGAAATTGTTTTTAAAAACTGGGAACCGTGAATTGCTGGATTTTTCCTACCCCTACCTGGTGAGGTGGCATAATTTCTGGACAGAAAGAAAGCCTGGTGGCCATTTCCGCCGTGATGGTAATGCTGACGGGCTATTAGAGTGGGGAAGTGATGTGGAGCTGGTAGCTAAGGATGTTCCCCCCTGGGAAAAGGAAGCTTCGGGAAAGCAGAGAGCGATGTGGGAATCAGGACAGGATGACCTGCCTAACTGGGATGTAGCCGAATATAACGAGCATACGGGTACTCTGGAAATGAACTGCGTGGACCTCAATAGTCTTTACGCACTGGATGCTTATTGTTTAGCCCAGATAGCACAATTTCTCAACCGGGAAGACGAAGCCCGCCAGTTTGCCGCTGAATATGAAAAAATCAAGAGGCTGATGAACCAGGTCCTCTGGAATGAAAAAGAGGAATTTTATTTTGACCGACACTGGGATGGCCGCTTTTCCAGCAAAAAAGCGGCGGCCAATTTTTTCCCGCTCGTAGCCCGTATTCCGGATGAAGAAAAAGCCCTCAAAATGATGAAGAAGCTTCTTAACCCGGAAGAATTCTGGGGAGATTTTGTTCTGCCAACCATTTCCCGGGATGACCCGGCTTTTAAAGACCAGCAGTACTGGAGAGGAACTATCTGGCCGCCCACGAATTACCTAGTTTATGAAGGTCTCAAAGCTTATGGCTTTGATTTAATAGCTGCTGATTTTGCTCGGAAAAGCACAGATCTCTTTTTGCGACAGTGGAAAAACTACCAGCTCTGTCCGGAAAATTTTGACTCTCGCACAGGAGAAGCTGGTGGACAAAGATACCAGAGCTGGGGGCCCCTTTTTGCTTTAATCGGAGTGCAGGAATACCTGGATGTTACCCCCTGGGAAGGATTTCGCTTTGGTCAACTAAAGATTGAGAAAAAAGGTGAACTGAAGAGATTAGCCATTCTCGGGCGCCATTATGACCTGGAGGTTTCCCCATCCAGAATAAGCTTGAAAGAAGATGGGCGTGAACTCCTTAGAACCAACGGGCCGGCTATTTTCCGCCACTTTCTGTATACCCCCAGCGAAATTTCCTTTGAAATTAAAAGTCTGGTCAGCAGAAAAG
>JACIYK010000326.1 GCA_014359965.1 Candidatus Aminicenantota bacterium | reverse complement strand
ATGTAATCGGCGGTTGTAACCAGCCCCTTCATCAGAATGTCGCCTTCACCTTCCCGGCACATTTTAACTGCCAGTTTCAGAGCTTTTTTGGCCTCTGGTTCATCAACAACCTTAGAAAAATGGGCAGTAACACCTTGTTTTGCAGCCACTTCCTCAATCTTCTTATGACTGCCAACCATAATAACTTCCACCAGGCCCTCAGCCTGCGCTTTAGAGACGGCTTCAATGGTGTGTGGGTCCTCGCCGCAGGCCACCACCAGTCTCTTTTTAGGATAACCTTTAACTGCTGTTATTATTTCATCCAGTTTTTTTATCATCTTAAACCTCCCTGATTTCATTCTCATAAATCCTGGCTTGCTCCTGACCACGTAAAACTCTTAAAGCCCCTTCCAGGAGCGCGCGCATCTCATCCTCTCCGGGGTAAAGGTAGATGGGAGCGATAAACTCACACCGCTCTTTTATCAAATCTACAAAATAGCGATAATAAGCCAGACCACCAGTTAAAACTATCCCATCAACCTGACCTTTGAGCACTGTTGCCATAACACCAATCCATTTGGCCACGTTGTAGGCCATGGCCTGGATGATTAAGGTAGCTTTCTGGTCGCCTTTGTTGACCATTTCTTCAACCACGCGCATGTCATTAGTGCCCAGGTGTGCCACAATGCCACCCTTGCCGGCCAAAAGCTTCTTTATTTCCTGTTTGGTATACTTTCCAGAAAAGCATAACTCAACCAGGTCAGCAGCCGGCAGACTGCCCGCTCTTTCGGGAGCAAAAGGGCCATCGCCGTTGAGAGCATTGTTGACATCCACAACTTTTCCTTTTCTGTGGGCTCCAACACTTATTCCGCCGCCTAAATGAACTACAATCAGGTTAAGCTCTTCATAAGGCTGGCCGATATCAGAAGCAGCTTGACGCGCCACTTTTTTCTGATTCAGGGCGTGGAGAATGCTGCGCCTTCGAATCATGGGCAGACCAGTAATTTTGGCAACTTCTTCCATTTCATCAACAACGACGGGGTCCACGATATAAGCCGGAATGTTCAGCTCAGAAGCAATGCTGTGGGCAATCATAGCGCCGAGGTTGGAAGCATGCTCACCCTGGACTTCAGCCCTGAGGTCCTCAAGCATTTTCTCAGTAACCAGATAGGTCCCGCTGGGAATTGGCCGCAGCAGGCCACCGCGTCCGACGACGGCTTGGAGCGACTCCTTAGCAATGCCGGCCTTAGCCAGCTCACCCATAATCACTTCTTTCCGGAAACCGAACTGGTCAATAATCTTGGGATATTTCTGGATTTCCTCCAGCGGGTGAGAAATATTAACCTTGAAAACTTCTTTTTCTTCATCAAAAACCGCAATCTTGGTTGAAGTAGAACCCGGGTTTATGACCAGAATTCTAAAAGACATTTAAACCTCCTCACCAGCGCTTAAAATGTTTCAAGCCCCCTGAAGGGCACAGGGAAATAACCTGTTTTCTGCTAACCTTAAGTTTACTTAAATGTTA
>JACIYK010000325.1 GCA_014359965.1 Candidatus Aminicenantota bacterium | reverse complement strand
GGCAAAAATGTCAAAGAAGAATCAACTGCCCAAACTGCTACTGCAGGATTTTGCGGAGGAAATTTTTTAGGCTTTTAACTCTCATTATAGCTTCCCAACCTAATTTTTCTTCTAACTCTACTTTTGATTTTTACAAAATGTCAACTTTTGATTTTTATGGAACACAAGAAAAAAAATACTTGACAAGCTGTTTTTTTTATCCTTTATACCGAAAGGGGTCTTAGAGAGATGCGAGACAGGGGGGATTTTCGCCTATTTTTAGCTTCTACTGGATTTCTTCTGCCAGAAATTCCTAAACAAACTCTTCTTCAGAAATATAGCTATTCTCAGGGGAAAGGGGGTGATTAATTTGCTGGCGAGAATTAATTTTAATTTGAATTAGAAGGCGGCAAAAAATAAAAGAGGTTTGAGAATTTGTGGTTCGACTGATTGTTACGTCAACTTTCCATTCAGGATGGGGAATCAATAAAAACTCCTCAAGTGGAGGCCAAAGCTTTTTGATATAATTATGTCTAATAAAGCGGAGGGGAAACATGAAAAAGAAATTAACAGTATTGGGCATTTTACTTTTATCAATTAGCCTGCTTCTGGCCGCCGAAGAAAACCAGATTAAGAAATCGCTTAGTTTTATCATCAAAGGCGGTTGGGGGACCGCTCGCATTGGCGATATAAATGCTTATTATAAGTCGCGCTGTGCTGATGAGATTTTCAACATCCCGGAAAATGAAGGAAACAAGGTGCCACAACTGAGTTCAGGTTTTGCCAGTGTTGAGGTAGAAGGTCAATATGCTCTGAGCGACCATTTCAGTCTGGGATTGGCGCTTGGGTCTCCAATCATCAAATCTGATAAGGCAATATGGTACATAAAGTTGGGAGGAAGCACTCAACCGGTGGTGATGGAGCCAAAAGTTACTGTATATGTTCCAATAAAAATTAATCTCTATTACCGTCTTCCTCTTTCTTCCAGGTTTCAATTGCTAATAGGCGGCGGGGTTGGAATTTATCCTGCTAAATTGAGGTTCATACCTTCTGAAATAATTTATGGGGATGTTAATACTTTCAGTCATTTTCCTTTAGGTATTCAAGGTGTCTGCAGGATTGATACAAGCTTAACAAAAAAAATATCTTTAATACTTGAGGGAGAGTGGAGGCTGGCTAAGCTTACTGACTTTAAGGGTGAAGAAATCTTAGGCAATTTTATAAATAAGGGAACGTTATGGTATTACAAAGAATTATATGTGGGAAGCAATACTTGGTGGGATGAACTTGACATTAGCAAATCTGCGCCACAATATGACCCTTTAGGCCAAGTTCTATACAAGGACCAGAGAAAAGCTATTTTTGACCTGAGTGGTTTTTCATTAAGAACCGGTATCAGCTTAAGCTTTTAACTTAATATCTATTAAATTTTCTTTGACTGACTTGCCAGATGGCGACGTAGACATCGTCATGACTGCTGGTGCCATCCAAGAATTTGCCATGCTTCTGGCGCCGGCCGTGGCCGCCATCGGCTTTCCGGTTATGG
>JACIYK010000324.1 GCA_014359965.1 Candidatus Aminicenantota bacterium | reverse complement strand
CGCGGCTCTGGTTATGTTTTTCGTGCTGTCAGTGCTTCATTTAGGAAACATCAAACAAACCGTTTCTCTCAAGCTGACCGAGCTGGAGAAGGCCGGCGTAACTGAAATTTATTATGACGGAACTCACAAAAACATAGAAGCCAGAACCTACAGCCTTGAGGAGATCAAAGCTCTGAGCCCAGAAGTTCAGAATGAAATCCTGAAAACCCGGGCCGGCCTCGGTGGAGAAAAAATTCCAGCTCCCCAGGCCAGTCTGATGGCTGCTGTGGCCAGAGGAATTTTTGAGCGGAAAACAGAGTGGATACTGATTCTGGCAGGAATGTTTATGGGCTTTGCCCTTATTCTGATGCAGGTTCGAAGCCCGATGCTCATAGCCGTCGGAATGTATCTACCTATTGATACCTCTTTTGCCATCTTTCTGGGCGGAGTCTTCAAAGGAATTCTGGAAAAAGCCATAGAAAAGAGGAAGCTGGAACCGGCCGAAAAAGAGCGGGTCACCAACCAGGGCACCCTGCTGGCTTCGGGCCTGATAGCCGGAGAGGCCATCATCGGAATTTTCTTTGCCACCCTGGCCTTCGCCGAGGTAAAAATTCTTCATGTCTTTTCCAGCCCGTCTTACCTGCTCAGCTTGGTCGGGATAGCGGCCCTGGGGCTTTTCCTGGTATGGCGTTCTCTTAAAAAAGACCATAAGGAAGAGGCTTGATGATTTGGCAGTTCGGTCAGCTCAGCAAAAGAGTTTCAAGAATAGAAATTTCAAAAATTAATTAGAATTAAACAACAAAAAAGGATAGAGAAAGAAACTTAAAACTAAACCTAAACATTAGAGGGAGAAAAAAATGAACAAAATTGACCAGGCCATCCTCAATGCCTTAAAAGTCAACCTGGGATACAAAGAAGGAGAAAAGGTAGCTATAGTTATGCAGGAATGGAACCCAAAGTTTGAGGAAAAATTCCGCCAGAAGTTTGAAGATTCAGCTGCCCTCTGCCACAGGATGTATGAAGTTTTTAAGAAGGCGGGCGTAGAAGTGGAACTTTTAAGTTATGTGCCTGAAGAGCCGCGCAGCGGAGTAGATGCCACACCTGAACTTTATGAAAAAATTGGCTTTAAAGAAATTATTTTCCTGCCAACGGTCTTTTCTCTGACTCACACCAAATTCCGGAAAACCCAGTCTGAAAAAGGCTCCCGCGTGGCCAGCATGCCCGGTTTCACCCTGGAAATGTTTGAAGAAGGTGGACCGATGGACGTGGATTACAACCGGCTTCACCAGGAAACCGTGGCTGTGGCAGAAAAGCTCAGACAGAGCCGCTTCGTAAGAGTGGTCGCCGCAGATACCGATATAACTGTTGAGATTGACCCGACCCTGGTCCATGTTTCCAGCGGACTGCTGACCGAACCCGGGAAATTCGGCAACCTGCCTGGAGCTGAAGCCTATGTGGTGCCGGTTCAGGAAGGAAACACTAATGGCTTCTTTACCGTGCCGGCTGGGTGGGGCGGAGCAGGCCCGCTTAAGTTCAGGCTCAAATAGA
>JACIYK010000323.1 GCA_014359965.1 Candidatus Aminicenantota bacterium | reverse complement strand
ATTTTATTTATTTCTACAATTTTAAAAACTAAAAAAAAAAAAAAAAAATACCGTTGAAAGAAGATGAATTCTGTGTGCAAACCAGAATTGTTAAGCAGAATGTTTGAGGTTATCGGCGAAGCGCTGGGCCTTGATTTTTTTCAGCTGGTGGCCTTTGATTACCGGGAACGTCCGTTCTTCCAGCAGCAAAAAGGCTTGCGCCCTGAAATAGATGAAGAAAGGAGAAATCATCTGATAAAGAAGGCTCTCTCCAGGCAGCAGTTAGTCTGCGAGAAGTTTGACCATGGCCAGGATGTACTGGCCGGCTGTTTTCCGTATGTGGAGAAAAATAAGCTCTACGGCTATGCCTATTTTGAGAAAAAATCACCAGACTCTACTACTAACCTTGAAGAACTGAACATCATTCACTCAGCCTTTCCCGTTTTAAGGATAATTTCTCAGAGCGGCCGTCCTCCCGAAGAAGTAAAGCTTCAGGCGTCCAGTCAGGCGCTGGAGTTTTTAGGACTGAGCCAGGCCTTCAGGTTAATTAAACAGATGGTGGAGAAGGTGAAAGATGTAAACTCTCCTGTGCTCATTACCGGCGAAAGTGGAACAGGAAAAGAGCTGGTCGCCCGTCTTATTCATTACTCTGGTCGGCGTCGGTCCGGGGAGTTTGTGGCCGTCAACTGCAGTGCTATTCCTGATACGCTGCTGGAAAGTGAACTTTTTGGTTACGTGCGTGGCGCTTTTACCGGCGCCCTGCGAGACCGGTCCGGCCTTCTGGAGGAAGCTAACGGCGGAACTTTTTTTCTGGATGAGGTAGCAGACCTTTCTTTACCGCTTCAGGCAAAATTGCTCCGGGTTATTCAGGAAAAGGAGGTGCGGCGAATTGGGGAAAATCGCAGCCGCCGCCTGGATGTTCGCTTTGTCAGCGCTACCAATAAAAATCTGGAACAGGAAGTCAGCCTCGGTCGTTTCCGCCAGGACCTTTATTTCAGGCTAAAAATCATCTCCTTGGAAATCCCACCTCTCAGGAAAAGGCCAGAAGATATCCTGGTTCTGATAAATCACTTTCTTGACCGCTACTGTCAGGAGATGGGTCGTAGCCGAAGCTTTTTCTCGCCTGAAGCACTGGAACTGCTGATGAAATACAGCTGGCCCGGAAACGTGCGGGAATTGCAGAACGAAATTCAGCGTGCCCTGGTGCTGGCTGGAGACCGCCTGGTTATTGAACCGGAGTTTCTGTCTCCAGCAGTGCAGAAAGCGGCTGAAAGTCCGCTAAAAAACACCTGGGATTACTACCAGGCCAGGGCTGAATTCGAGAAAAAATTTCTTGGTGAGGCTCTGCGCTATTTTAATTATCATCGGGCCCGAACCGCGGCAGCTATAGGCCTCACCAGACAGGGACTCTTCCGCCTATTAAAAAAATACGGGTTAGACCGGCTCAGGAATTAATTTGAAACAAGGCTGATTTTCTGTTATTTTTATCTAGTCATGGAAAAAAGACACACCGGGGAAAAGGTTTTTCAGCTTACCTGCCCCCACTGCGGGGCCAAACT
>JACIYK010000322.1 GCA_014359965.1 Candidatus Aminicenantota bacterium | reverse complement strand
GGCCAGATGCGCCAGGGAAATACCTTGGCCAAAAATTACCGCCCTCATGCCTTCAAACACATAAGAGGCCGGAATAAACATTGCCACTTTCTGAAGGAAATTGGGCAGCACAGAAACTGGGTAAAAAACAGCAGAAACTGGCTGAAAAAGAAAAGCTACCCCCCAGGCCAGAACTTCCGCCTGCTGACCGAACCTGAGTATCAAAGCCGTGGTAAAAATGCCTATGGCCCAGCCAAGGATAACCAGGTTGAGAACAAACGGCAGTAAAGAAATACCTAGGATAAAAAGGTTAAAAGAATAAAGCACCCAGGCCAGCAAAGCACTCGTTAGAAAAACTACCAGCACTTTAAAAATAGAAACCAGCATCATGGATAAAAGGTACTCGCTAATGGTCAGCGGGCTGACAAAGAGGTTCAGAAAATTTCGGGCCCAAACTTCTTCCAGAAAAGACACGGAAATGCCCTGCTGGGACCGGAAAAGGATGTCCCACAAAATCAACGCTCCCAGAAATATGCCCAGAAAATTAGGTGTGTTCTTACCTTCAGCCGAAAGACGACTGATATAAATGCTGACGAACCCCCAGACCAAAAGGTCCAGCAAGGGCCAGTAAAAAATTTCCACCAGACGGGTCAGGCTATGCCGGTAGAGGTATATGTGCCTTAAGAACATAGCGGAAATTCGGTGCCACTTCATGGTCTTACCTCCCTGGCCACTTTGAGAAAGACATCTTCCAGGTCTTCACCACGAAAGCGAGCAATTAGTTCTTCCGGTGTGCCACGGGCAATAATTTCTCCGTGATGCAGAAAAAGCAGACGGTCGGAAATCTCCTCCATTTCCTGCATATTATGGGAAGTATAAAGAATGGCCATCTTCCTGTTCTTCTTTACTTCCAAGAGATATTTTCTCGTGCGGTCAGCAATGTCCGGGTCCAGGCTGGCCGTTGGTTCATCCAGAAGAAGAATATCCGGGTCGTTGACAAAAGCCTTAGCCAGGTTGAGCCTGGTCATCTGACCAGAAGAAAGAGTTCTGACTGGACGGTCAGCTACATCTTTAAGTTCAAACTGCTCTATCAGCATATCAACTTTAGCCCTTGCCTTCCTCACTCCGTAAAGCCTGGCAAATACCTGGAGTGATTCTCTCAAGGTCAGCGAGTAAGGCATAGCTACATAGGTGGAGGAGAAATTCATCCGGCTTAATATTTTTTCCCTTTCCCTGGCTTTTTCAGGGTTCATTCCGAAGATGCGAATCTCGCCTGCGGTGGGCGAAGTTAACCCCAAAAGCATGTGGATAATGGTAGTTTTCCCCGCTCCGTTGGGGCCAAGAAGCCCTAAAATTTCCCCGGGATAAAGCTCAAAAGTAACGCATTTTACTGCTTGAAAAGAATTATAAGATTTACATAAATTATTTACTTGTAGTAATGGGATATCAGCTGCAGTCATTGCCTAATCCTCCTGCGGGCAAGCATAGAAGAGGGAAAGTTGGTATAAATATTACCAGAAGAGTCTGATTTTGTCCATCAGAGTATGGCTGCCCCACCTGACTCAGGCAGATCAAATGAAGAAATGAAGAAAAATAATG
>JACIYK010000321.1 GCA_014359965.1 Candidatus Aminicenantota bacterium | reverse complement strand
AGAAGAAAAACTCCGGGAATTCAAAGTTTCCGGTGAAGTCAGAGAATACCACCCGGGCCCGGTCATTACTACCTATGAATTTTTCCCGGACGCTGGCATAAAAGTCAGTCAGGTAGCCAGTCTTAGTGAAGAGCTTTCCCTCGCTCTGGAAGCTGAATCGGTCCGTATCCAGCGCATCCCTGGAAAATCATCCCTGGGCATTGAAATCCCCAACAACAAAAGAGAAATCATCAAGCTGCGTGACATCATCCAGTCCGAAAAATTCCAGAACTCACCATCGAAGCTGACTTTTGCCCTGGGCAAGACGGTACACGGCGACGTTTACGTGACGGACCTAGCTATCATGCCCCACCTGTTAATTGCCGGAGCCACGGGTACCGGAAAGAGTGTAGCCCTGAACACACTGATCGCCAGTATACTTTACAAAGCTACACCTGATGAGGTTAAACTTATTCTCATTGACCCGAAAAGGCTGGAATTTTCTCTTTATGATGGTATTCCTCACCTGCTGGCACCCGTAGTAAATGATGCCAAAAAAGCCGGCATCATCCTGATGGACGCTGTCAAGAAAATGGAAGAAAGGCTCAAGCAGCTCGGTCAGATGAAAGTGAGAAACATTGAGCAATACAACCAGCAGGTCCGCCTGCTTCTGGCTCAGACAAAAGGGAAGCTGAGCGAAGAAGAAAAGCAGAAATTAAAACCTCTGCCTTACATTGTCATCATCATTGACGAGCTGGCTGAATTAATGATGACCAGCGCTCAAGATGTAGAATACTGCATCGGCCGTTTAGCTCAGCTGGCGCGGGCTGTGGGCATTCACTTAGTGATGGCTACCCAGCGGCCTTCTATTGACGTAATCACTGGCACTATAAAGAACAACTTTAACAGTCGCATCGCCTTCCGTGTCCCCTCTAAAGTCGACTCCAGAGTCATCATTGACACGGTTGGTGCAGAAAAGCTCCTCGGTCTGGGAGACATGCTCTTTATGCCTCCGAATTATCCTCACCTCATCCGTTTGCACTGTGCTTATGTTTCCATTCCTGAAGTGCAAAGACTGGTCAAGTTTGTGCGAGAACAGGGAACTCCAGAATACGACGATAGAATCATCCAGATTCTCAAGCAGACGGGTGATTATTCTCTTGATGAAGATTTGGGGGAAAAAGACGAGCTGTTTGATAAAGCCGTGGAACTAGTGCTGGCTACCGGTCAGGCGTCTGCTTCTTTTCTCCAACGCAAGTTGAAATTGGGCTATGCTCGCGCTTCCCGGATAATCGACCAGATGGAGCGCGAGGGGATAATTGGTCCGCCCGAAGGTGCTAAACCACGCGAAATCTTGGTTGACCCAAGAACTTATTTTAAAGAGAAACAAAAAGCCCAGAGCCGTAAAGAATAAACCAGACGCGGCTTAAAAACTGCTATCCAGCTTCTGAAGAAACCATCTCTGGTTCAAAAGCGGCTATCTCTGCTCGCAGGTTTTAAAGTCCAAAGCCGCTCCGCACCGGGAGAGTCCAAGGCCGCTATTTTCTACTATTTTAGTAGTATTTCTCTTATTATAAAGAAGGTTGGGAAACAACTGCGAAAAGATATGCTT
>JACIYK010000320.1 GCA_014359965.1 Candidatus Aminicenantota bacterium | reverse complement strand
TGCTTTATCTCGGCGGTCGCAGCCTGGCCACCAAACTTTTTTACGACCGCATTGACCCGAAGGCCGACCCCCTGGGGCCGGGCAACATCATCGTGATTGCCACCTCGCCGCTGGTCGGCTCACAGATGTTTGCCAGGGCCATCGGCCGCTTGCTAAGAAAATCGCCGCTCCGCTGCTATCTCACCACTACATCATCAGTAGCTCAGTCCAGCACGAGGCGAGTTAAAAAGTCTCTAATTCGGTTGAAGGCAGAGCTGGCAAAGGGCCAGACAGATTTCTTGGTGGCAGTTCCTGAATCTTCAGTAAATTCTTCCAGCGAAGCAAAATAAGCTTGCATTTTGGCTTTATAGATATTGGCTTGAAGCTTAAGATTGCTCCCTGCTAAGACTTTATATCAAAAATTTAACACTTAAGTGACGCTAAAATTAACAGTTTTTCTCGCCTAGCTGAGAATAGAACAAGAAACACAATTGTCAGGATAGGAAAATTCTGATATTTTGTTAACTTACGCAAGCTGACACACAGCAAAGACAGAAGCAAGCGAAAGATTAATTGAGCCGAAAATTAAATTGACACCAAAATATAAATTGACCCCAAAAAACTAACTGAAAGGTTGAAAAGACAATGGCCATTCCAGGATATCATGGCAAAGTGCTGGAGGTGGACCTCAGCACCGGGTCCATCAAGGTTGAGCAGCTTGCTCCGCAGGATGCTCTGCTTTATCTCGGCGGTCGCGGTCTGGCCACCAAACTTTTCTATGACCGCATTGACCCGAAGACTGACCCGCTAGGGCCCGGCAACGTCGTGGTGATTGCCACCTCACCGCTGGTTGGCTCGCAGGCGCCAACTTCAGCCCGCGGCCACATGGTCTACAAATCGCCGCTTACCGGCTACATCGGTACTTCCAACTCAGGTGGCGCCTGGGCGCACACTTTCAAAGCCACTGGCTACGACGCCATCGTCATCCGCGGCCGCGCCCCGCATCCGGTCTTTATTGATATCAGCCCGGAAAAAGTGGAAATCAAGGACGCCAGCCACCTCTGGGGAAAAACCACCCACGAGGCCACTGACATCCTCACGGCTGAAAGCCGGCCGGGCGACCCCTACCGCGCTCTGGTCATCGGGCCTGCTGGCGAAAATCTGGTGCTCTATGCGGCTGTGGCCAATGAGAAAAACCGCGTTTACGGCCGCTGCGGGCCGGGAGCGGTTTTTGGCAGCAAAAATCTCAAAGGCATTCGTGTGCGCGGCAAAGAAAAAATTGCCGTGGCTGATGAAGCCCGCTACCGGGCCGGCCTGGAGCAGTCGCTCTACCTGATGAAACAGGCGCCAATTACCAAGCGGCTGCTGCGCGAGCTCGGCACCTCGGGCCTCATCCTGCTCATCAACCTCATCAACATGCTGCCGCACCGCAATTTCCAGGATGTGGAGCACGATGAGGAGAAGGTGGAGCGGATATCGGGAGAAGCCATCGCTCACAACTACCTGGAAAAAGCCGGCTCCTGCTACCTCTGTCCCATCGGCTGCCAGCGCCACACCCGGGTTAAAGGACCCGATGGCAGCGAGCGCCGCGGCGAGGGTCCCGAGTATGAAACTACCGTACTCATG
>JACIYK010000032.1 GCA_014359965.1 Candidatus Aminicenantota bacterium | reverse complement strand
AGCCGGTCTCCCCAGTTCTAAACAGCTCCCAGATACGGATTTCCAGAGAAGAGCCAACGAAGTTTATCTGCTGGCTCTTAAGGTTATAAAACCAGTTGTTTTTCACCTGACCGCATCCGTTGATTTTTTCCCGGCAGAACTCCTTCCAGAGAGTTTTTTAAATATAAAAGCCATGACTGTTTTTGCTTCCACTCTGGGACCTTCTTTGGACGACTTAATCAACGAGCTCAGCCAGAAGAACCAGAGCTTTCAGGCTTTGATGCTTGATGCCTGGGGTTCGGAATCCGTAGAAGCCCTGAACAGGCATTTCGATGAATGGCTGAGAAAAAAATATGGTTCGGGAACCAGGCGGTTTTCTCCAGGCTATGGTCGGGTGGATATAAGAATGAACAGGTTTATTATCAATGAATTGCTAAACATAGAAGAAATTAGAGTTCTGGAAAGCGGCGTTATGCTTCCCAGAAAAACCACTACCTGTCTTATAGGATGGTACGATGAGAAGAAATAAATTCAAAAATCTTTTGGAACAAAAAGTTTTATTTCTGGACGGCGCCTACGGAACCGAATTCATAAAAAGAGGTTTCGGGGAAAAACTGGTTGAACTTCTCAACCTGACTGCCCCAGAAGAAGTAAGAAAACTCCAGAAAGAATACGTGGAAGCTGGAACTGACCTTATTCTGACCAACACCTTCAGCGCCAACCGGGCCAAACTCAGCACCTGCCACCTGGAAAAGGAGATAGAAAAAATTAATGCCGCGGCCGTCAAAATCGCCAGGTCAGTATGTCATGGCGGTCAGTTGGTTTTCGGTGACCTCGGACCAACTGGTCTTCTTCTTGAGCCCTTTGGTCCGCTATCTTTTCGACAAGCTCAGGAAATTTTCAAGGAGCAAGCCAGAATCCTGGTAGAAAACGGAGTTGATGGCTTAATCATAGAGACCATGTCCGACCTTAAGGAGCTCAAAGCAGCCATTCTGGGTGTCCGTGAGGTAACCGAAGACCTCCCGCTCGTTGCTCAGATGACTTTTGCGGCTAATGGTCTGACCGTAACCGGAACTTCAGTCGAAATTTTTGCCAGCCTGATGAACGATTTAGAGGTGGATGTGGTCGGCCTGAATTGCTCTCTGGACCCTGAAAAGACGCTGCCAATTCTGGCTGAACTGGCTAGACACTGCTCAAAACCATTGTCCGTAGAACCAAACGCCGGCCAACCAGAACTTTTCGGCGACAAATTAACCTACCTTACTTCAGCAGAAGAATTTGCTGTCTACGCTAAAGATTACTTTGAACTGGGAGCCAATATCATCGGCGGCTGCTGCGGCCTCGGGCCCGAACACATCAGAAGCATGGCCAAGTTCGTTGGCCGGAAAAAGCCTCTTCCAAGAAAGATTAACAGAGCTCAGTATCTCTCCTCCCGCACTATCATTAAGCCGGTGGCACCTTTTTTGGTGGTGGGCGAAAGGATAAACGCCAGTGCTAAGAAAAAATTACAGGCCCAAATTCAGCATTTCGATTTTTCTGAAATTATCAGCCTGACACAAAAACAGCAAGATGAAGGAGCGGCTGTTATTGATGTTAATCCCGGTATAGAAAAACTGCTTTCTGCTGAACACATAAAAGCCCTCATCCAAACGCTTGACCGCCAGTCCACCCTGCCTCTTTCTCTTGATATCCAGGAAGACGATTTTCTGAGGATAGCTCTCGAAGAATACGTTGGACGGCCGCTTCTCAACTCAGCTACCGCCAGAGCAAAAAACTTACTTACTCGCCTGAATCTGATCAAAGAACATGGGGGGATGCTCATCGTCCTGGCTATGGAAGATGAGGTTCCGAGTACATCCGAAGAGAGAATTAAAGTTCTGAAAAAAGCGATAAAAATAATCGAGGAACAGGGTGTGGAGTTAAGCAGAATTTTCTTTGACCCGCTGGTTCTACCTTATGGAGCTGGCCATGATTTCAGAGAGACCATAAAAACCATTAATTTTCTCCATCAACTGGGCCTCAACTCTATCATCGGCCTTTCCAATTTGAGTTACGGTCTGCCGGAAAGAGAAAAAATAAACGCGGCCTTTTTAAGCTTGTGCCTGTCTGGGGGTCTTAAAGCAGCTATTCTGAACACCTCAGAACTAACCACGATGAACGTCCTGGAAGGAAGTTTAGCCCTCCAGGGCTTAGAACTTAAAGAACTTAAAAAATCTTCAGCTCTGAGCGAAGACCCGGTCGTCAACCTGCTTCTCAGGGGAAAGAAGGACGAACTAAAAGCTCTGGTGGACGAAAAATTGAAAGAGTTAACTCCTCTTTCGGTCAGTCAGGACCTTCTGGGCAGAGCCATGGAAAGAATCGGCGAGCTTTACGCCTCAGGGAAAATTTATCTGCCCCATCTGATTCTCTCGGCAGAAACAGCCCAGCCAATTTTTGATTATCTCAACATACTTATCCCAGGAGCAACAATTAGCAGGGGAAAAATACTGTTGGCCACAGTTGAAGGTGATATTCATGATATCGGGAAAAACATCGTGGCCACCATTTTTAGAAGCTCTGGCTTTGAAGTCATGGACTTAGGGAAAAACGTTCCTGCTGAAAAAATAGTGGCAGAAACAAAGAAACTAAAACCCGATGTCATAGGTCTTTCCGCCATGATGACCACCACCGTCGGACAGGTGAAAAAAGTTAAAGAGGCGCGGGAAGCGGCCGGTTTATTTTTACCAGTGCTGGCCGGCGGAGCCTCCATGAACCAGGAGTTGGCAGCGATTTTTGGCGTTCACTACGCCAGAAATGCTGTGGAAGCTCTGACCCTCTGTCAGAAACTTCTCAAAAAGGAGAGCTGCCCATGAAAGTTATAGAAAAAATAAAACATGGACCTATCCTTTCAATTGAAATACTTCCACCGGAAAGAGGAAAGAACCTAGAAGAAATTTTCCTGGTGCTGGATAAATTGCTTGATTTCCCTGTAGACTTTGTCAGCATCACCAGACATCCTCCGGAAACCACTTATCTTGAGTTACCTGACCGCATCATTAAAGTGCCCAGAGTTAAAAGACCTGGCTCGACTGGCATAACCGCTGCCTTGCTAAACAAATATAAAATTGATGTCATCCCCCACGTGCTCTGCTATGGCCTGAATAAATATGAGCTGGAAGATATGCTGATTGACCTGCACTTAATCGGCGTCCAGAATGTTTTTATCATCAGGGGTGAGTATGAAAATCAGCCTCCGCACGATAATCACGACGAATACCACCAGGCTGTTGAACTGGTACGTCATGTGGCAGGGCTTAACCGCGGGAAGTATCTTTATCCATGCGAAAACCCTCAGGCCACAGATTTTTGCCTGGGCGTGGCCGGTTATCCGGAAAAACATCCTGAATCCCCCAACTTAACGGAAGACCTCAAGGTTCTGAAAGCCAAGGTAGAGGCCGGGGCTGAGTTTGTCCTTACCCAGATGGTTTTTGACTTTGAGGTTTATAAAAGATTTGTGGAACGTGCTGCTGCCTATTCTATCAAGGTTCCTATCATTCCGGGCTTGAAGCCCGTGGTCAGCCTGAAAACTGTTTACAGTTTGCCACGGAAGTTTTCTGTGACTATTCCGGAAGAACTGGTTAACCAACTGCAGGAAGCCCGCACGCCGGAGGCAGAATTTAAAGCAGGCACAAAATACATGGCCAACCTGGTAGAAAAATTACTTGATTATGGAGCTCCCGGTATCCATGTATTTACCATGGGCAAAGGTCAGGCTGCCAGAGCCTTGCTGGAGGCAGTTTACCGATAAAGCCCAAATCAGCCCCCAGGCTTCTGTCAAGAAAACTACAAAAGCTACAAACTCAGAATAAGAAAGTCAGGGTGTATTTTTCTCCAGCTTTAGTTTTGAACTCAACCAGATGGCGGTTAATCTTTCTCAAGGAAACAGGTCCGCTCGCTGACCTGACCTTCAAGGTTACGCTAGGCTTTATTTTTATACGACAGGTTTCTCCATTCCTGGAAACCAGCTCAGCTTTTTTCAGCTTTCCTTTTTCCCACTCCAAGCCAACTTCAAAACCACCGCGCGCCACCAGTCCCTTAACCCGCCCTTGGCTCCAGGAAACGGGCAAGGCCGGTAGAAAATCAAGATAGCCTTCATGCGATTGGAGAAGCATCTCGGCCACAGCAGCCGTCATACCAAAACTTCCATCTACCTGCAGTGCCTTGGAGCAGATGGAAAAAAGATTGTTGAAGCTGTAATTTTTCAGGGCATAATGAAAATTTTCCAAGGCTTTTTCCGGCTCATAAAGCCGGGCCCAGCAGGCCATTTTCCAGGCTGAGGACCAGCCATTTCCGGTCAGCCCGCGTTGCTCCAGAACAGCCCGGGCAGCAGCCGCCAGTTCTGGTGTTCTGGTAGCCGAAATCTGGTTTCCCGGGTAAAGACCATAAAGAGGGGAAATATGACGATGGCTTTTTTCTTTCTGGCCCCAATCTTCCAACCATTCCTGTAATTCCCCCTTTTTGTTTATCTGCATAGGAGCCAGCCTGGCCCTGGTCTCTAACACTTTCTTTCTGAACTCTTCATCCACGCCCAGTATCTGAGAAGCTTCAGCTACATAGCCAAATAGGTCATTTAAAATCTGCATATCAATGGTTGAGCCCGCGCACAGAGTGGTTCCCGGACTCATCCAACCGGTAGTCTCGTCAAAAAAAGTGATGTTGCCAGGCCGGTCGGGAAAATTTTCCGGAGAAGTAGAAGGGTTGGTTACCAGCCAGCCGTATTTCGGGTGTGGAACCAGAAAATCGAGGAAAAACTCCACACTGCCTTTCATAATTGGATAATACTCCGCCAGAAACTTTTTATCCCGGGTAAAAAGGTAATGTTCCCAGAGATGAGTACAGAGCCAGGCTCCACCGGTAGTGAAAGCTCCCCAGTCAGGTCCATCCATGGGAGCAGCTACTCGCCAGATATCAGTGTTCTGATGAAAGACCCAGCCACGGCAGCCGTAATGTTCCCTGGCCACTTCTGAACCCTGGTCAGTAAGCTCTTTAATCATCTTAAAAAGAGGTTCCGCACATTCTGAAAGATTGGTCACCTCGGCCGGCCAGTAGTTCATCTCAGTATTGATGTTGGTGGTGTATTTAGAGTCCCAGGGCGGGTTCATGCTTTCATTCCAGATACCCTGAAGATTAGCCGGCTGGGTTCCAGGCCTGGAAGAAGAAATCAGTAGATACCTACCGAACTGAAAGGCCAAAGCCGCCAGGTTGGGGTCATTCTGGCCGTCAAAATTCTTAATTCTCAAATCAGTAGGCAGAAAAGAATTTTCCGTGGAACCCAGGTCAAGAGAAACACGGCGGAAAAGCTCGCGGTGGGCTGTGAGGTGGTCATCTTTTATTTTCTGGTACCTTTTCTTCAGAGCAGCCTGAAGGGCTTGCTGAGCCTTCTTTAAGGGGTCAGCACTGAGGTCTTTGTAAGAAACAAAATTGGTCGCAGCAGAAACGTAAATCGTAACAGCGGAGGCTTTTCTGACCTGAAGGTCGCGGTAGCTAACCTTAATTTCCCCACCTTCAGGCACTGCTTTAAGCAAGCAGACATAGCGAATTTTGCCCGGAATGCCCAGGTAATCAGCTGATTTGCCGGTCAGAATGAGCCCGTCTTCACCATAGCCATCCATTTGAAAATAATCAGTGGCGTAATTAGAATGAGCCTGGTTTCGACACCCTCGAAGCTCAGCCAAAAAGGAAATGGCACCGGGCTGGTCAGCCTCTATTCTGATGACTATGACCTGATCCACCGGTGAAGAAAAAACTTCTCTTCTAAAGCTAACTCCGTTCTGTTGGTAAGAAGTGGTTACAATAGCTGAATCCAGGTCAAGTTGGTGAAAATAGTTTTTTACTTCTCCCTGAGTTTCAAACTTTAGGACTAAGTTCCCCAGTGACTGATATTTTTGCTGCTCAACTGGATAGCCCATGAGATAACGGCCAAAGAGGTGATGTGCTTTAAGATAATCGCCATCAAAAATGAGCTTCCTTATTTCCGCCAGATGTTTATACCCGCCCTTTCTCGTCTGGTTATAGGGACCTCCACTCCAGTAAGTTTCTTCATTAAGCTGAATCCGTTCTTCATCAGTTTTACCGAAAACCATAGCCCCCAGCTGGCCATTGCCCACTGGAAAAGCATTTTCCCATTTGTCCGCCGGATGCTCATACCAGATAACTGTGGTCGGATTAATTTTCCTCGGTCTGCTGGCTATTTCGCTGGCCGATGAAAAAAGACACAAACAAGTTAAAAAAATAGTTATGATTAGTAAGGCTCTACCAATTCTGTTCTTTGACCTCATTTTATGCTCCTCTTCAAAAGCTTCTTCTTGAAGCCAACTTAAATCATTTCCCTGTTTAAGCTGGCTCATTTACTAATCAGACTTCAATCAGAACTTTCATCGTCTTTTCCCGATTCTGTTCAATGTATTTGTAAGCTTCTGCATATTGTATTAGAGAAAAACGCTGGCTGATGAGCGGCTGGAGATGGACTTTTCCAGATTTAATCAAATCAATAGCTGTTTCATAGTCTTCCTTTTTATACATTAAAGAACCTATCACCCTTAGCTCTCTATCCTGGATGAGTCCCACATCTACGGATGGTTTTTCTCCAAACACCCCGACGACAATTATCTCCGAACCCTTCCTGGCCAACGTAATAGCCTGGTTAATAGTTTGACCAGCACCAACGCATTCTATGATGGCATCCGCCTTACTCTCTCCATAAGTTTTTCTAATTTCGCTGGCCAGGTCTGCTCTGGCGTTGTTCACGGTGAAATCGATACCACATTTTCTGGCAATCTCCAGGCGAACATCGCTGATGTCGGCAATCATCACTGAATTAGCTCCCAGAGCTTTGACAGCCTGAGCTGTAAGGTTACCAATAGTTCCCGCCCCTAGAATCAAAACTTTTCTTCCTTTTAGCTCTGACAGCCTGCCCGCTGCATGAACTCCTACGGCCAGTGGTTCAACCATAGCTCCATAGTCGTAATCAATAGAATCAGGAAGCTTAACGACCAGATCTTGTGGAACGGCCAGAAACTCTTGGGCTGCACCCTCGGCCTGACAGCCTATGACCTTTAGCTCATCACAAATATGATAATCGCCGTGCAAACACTGATAGCAGCGCCCACAGGTCAGCTGCGGCCTCACTGTTACCCGATCACCCACCTGAAATTGAGTAACATCCGGGCCCAGCTCTGCTACCTCGGCTGAAAATTCATGCCCCTGAACAATCGGACATTTAATGTAGGGATGTTTACCATAATAGGCATGGATGTCCGAGCCGCAGATGCCGATTCTTTTGATCTTAAGTAAGACCTGGCCGGCGGCTGGCGATGGTTTAGGTACCTCTCTAATTTCAATTTTTTCTGGCTGGCTTAAAACCACCTGAATCATTTTTTCACTCCTTTTTTAATTACATGAACATATTTTCATATATATTTTCTCGGCGATTTATTTTTCTTCTGGTCTCAACTCCAGAAGAAAAGGCTTTTCCGATTTTTTATTAATCCAGACTACCAGGTCGGTGCCCTGCAGGTTCCGGTTAAGGCCGAGGTTATAATCTTTACCTTTTTCTAACTCCTGCCCGTCCAAACTGAGTTTAAAATTCTTTTCCCCGGCATTTTTTAACACCATACAGAGATTAACTACCGGAGATTTCTTACTGGCCCTGACCTTAATTTTAACTGGCTCTTTCATCCCTTCCTGGTCAAAACTAAGTAGGTAAGCTCTCTGACCCGGATCATAACCTTCATTCTTAAGCCCAGCTCCTATAACAACAAGTTTTGGTGGAGAAATCCAGGACCTGGCCAGAAGAGCCAGCTCCTGAGGAGATTTTTTATTAGTCGCTCCATACAGCCAGTTAGCCCAATAAGTCTGTCCTTCTCCTTTATGAATAGGCGGCCTGGCCCAAGCCAGAGAAAAATGGGAAGCTCTATCTGGAGCCTGGGCATACCTTCCATCGGAAGGAATCTGAGCTACTGGCCAGTGATTCCACCAGGGAAAACGGGAAACTCCTTTCCGCAACTCAATGCCAAAAACAGTTATCCGGCAGCCTGGTTCAAATATTTCAAAAGGTTTCCATTCTGATTTCAAATTAATCACTTGAATGACAGCTTTCTTGGGCCCACTCTGGAGATCGGGAAGCTTCTCCGCCCAACTGTGTGTTTTGGCCTCTCCTTTCAAGTTAATTAGAGTCATGGCTTCAAGGTCTACCACATCTTCAGGTAACTGGCCGGGATGACACAGAACAATGTTTTCCTGGGGGCCAAGAGGCTCTCCTGATGTCCACATGACCACTTTTCTGACACCGAGCATATCCGGATAAAAAGTATAGTATTCATCAATTGCATCTGGCCAGCCGGTAATTTCATCCACTTGAGAAAAATGTTGATAAACAGACACAGGGATATAACGCCAATGAACAACAATGCGCGCTGGCGTGTTCTCAATAATTCGCACGTGAGAATAAAGACATTTGGTGTCCTGCATATGCTCAAAACAGCCTTCCTGGTTGGTAAAAGACTCAGCACTCTGGTCCGCCATCCACAGACCATTCTCCATTACCCAAACCGGCGAATAACGGGTCCCGCGCCAGAAAACGACTCTTATGGGTGAATTGTCAAACTGCACCACCACATCAGAATAAGGTCCGCTTCTCCATAAGGCATCCCATTCTTCATAAAAGCTGAGCTTGGTGTAATAGGCACCAAAACGACCTGGACCAGCTGGACCTGAAGGCATTCTCCGGTCTGGTATGGCTGGTTTTTTATTGGTCTGACTGGCTTGATAAGCAACTAGAATTTCTTTATCACTTAAACTCTGGCCGTATATTTTTAGTTCATCAATAATGGCATCTAAGGAAAACCAGGCTGGGAGGGTAGCAAAAGGTCGCACCGGATCACTGGGCAAGCGTTTAGTGCGGTTCATCCCTATGACCAGTGTTTGCTCGGTAGCCGGTGTAAATTGCCCCTGGGTCTTAAGTTCAGCAGAAAGTTTTCCATTAATAAAAATCTTAATTCCTTCTTTTTCATCAAAAGTTCCTACTAGATGAGCCCAAGTCTTTAGGGGCAATTTTTCTGAAGACACACATTCAACCCAGCGACCATTAACAGCCACTTTCAAGGCTACTTCCCCGCGTGGACCAAGGCCAAAATAATAACCCTTTTTCCCTTCCTCTTCCTGAGCTACTACTGGACACCAGTTCCAGGGGTATGCAGCGAGAGCCACCCAGGCTTCTATGGCAAATTTACTTCCCAATTTGGGGGCCAGTTCCGGTTTTCTTTTTATAACGGTAGTAAAGCCATCCAGCTTCAGCCCCTGACCGGAAACTCCCTCCACCAGTTTAAAATTTCCTGATATCTCATCTTTCAGGCCTGAAATAGAATCTTTGACTTGCCCTTTTCTTATCTCATCAAATTTCCACCAGGCCAGAATTTTTCCCTTCTGAGCCAACCCAGAAAGGGGGAAGAAAACAAAGGAAAAGCTAAGGAATAATATGAGGATGATTCTTTTCATTTTACCTCCCCATTCTTAATAATGAATTTTATTTTCATTTACTCTTAAACTTCTTCCTCCAGAACGTTACGGAAATCTGATAGGGTTTGACCAATTGACTGATACAATCAATTTTTATAAATTCTCGCCCTAATTGAGATATCATGATATTCCCATCCACTCGTTTTCTCCCTTATGGACTTCTAATTTGCTCTTATTTTTATTCATAAGCTTCCTGAAGCAACTGTCTTACCTCACCAAAATTAACTATATAAGGATGGCTCTTGTAGTCAGGAAGAACAAGAGAACGTTCAGCCAGCAGGTCAAGTTCTTCTTTTGGCACACCCAACTCTTTTAACGTTTTGCGCAGACCAATAGCTTTTAGAAATTTTTCCAGATGTTCAACCAGGGCACTGGCTGCCTCCTCAGGGGAAGAATCTTTTAATTTCGGATCAAAAAGCCAGCTTATCCGAGCAAATTTTTCCTTGGCATACTTCCAGCTAAAATTCATGATGGCAGGATAAACCGCTGCCAGTGCCTGGCCATGGGCAATATGTGGATAAAGTCCACTCATAGCCATGGCTATACCATGAGGCAGAGTAACTCCGGCATTAGCTATGCTCAGGCCAGCCAGAGTATCTGCCCAGGCCATTTGACTTCTATTTTCAATTTTAGAGCCGTCCTTGACTGTGGCTGGGAGGTATTTAATGATGATTCTTAAAGCTTCGTAGGCCAGTAAATCAGTATAAGGTGAACCACCGGGGTTAATAAAACTTTCAAAAGCATGAGTAAAAGCATCAAAACCAGTGGTGGCTGTAATATAAGGTGGCATGGACAGCATCAGCTCTGGGTCAACAATAGCTACCCGCGGAAAAAGAATAGAATTATAAAGGGCAGATTTATTCCTCTCCGCCTGGTTGGTAACAACGGCCACCTGAGTTACCTGAGAGCCAGTCCCGGAAGTGGTAGTTACAGCCACTACTGGCAGCGTCTTTTCTGTCGGTTGGGTTGGCCGGAAAAACAAATAATCCCAACAGCTACCTGGATGTGTGGCCGCCACAGCAATAGCCTTGGCTGTATCCATACTGGATCCCCCCCCGAGACCAACTACCACTTGGGCACCGAACTCCTTTGCCATTTTTGCTCCCTGGCTAACAA
This sequence comes from Candidatus Aminicenantota bacterium, assembly GCA_014359965.1. Lineage (GTDB taxonomy): Bacteria > Acidobacteriota > Aminicenantia > Aminicenantales > Saccharicenantaceae > Saccharicenans. The sequence goes on along the minus strand of JACIYK010000032.1, from coordinate 6,819 downwards.
CTTCTACTGTAGGGTTTGGAATTACGCCATCAAAATGCGCTACTTCTACTCCAGCTTCCTGTAAATATTTTTTTGCTCTCTTAAAAGTTTCTTCAAGTTCAGGAACAGCTTGAACAGTAACCAGAAGACATTTCTTGCCATATCTCGCTGTTGCCTCTCCTACCTCCTTCAAACGCCCCAGACCAAACCTTATCTCTGTAGATTGATAATAATTAAAAGCTTTCATTCTCCAAACCTCCTGTTTTTCATCGATTTATCTCAAACTTTAATCTTTTTCTTTTTTCCATAATTTTTGTGGCCAATGTTCAGAAGTTTGGCCAAAACTTTTCTCATAATTTTTCACAACTCAACCCAGGCTCCTTTCTCCGCACAAACCCGGCTGGCCACCCAGTTAGCCTGTTTATTTATTTCCTCCAGACTTTGCCCTTTTAACAGACCGGCCACCAGAACCGAAGTGAAGGCATCTCCCGCTCCTACTGTGTCAACCACCGTCACGGGGAAAGCTGGATGATAAGATTCCTGTTTGGATGTTACCAACCAGCTCCCTTTTTCTCCTTTAGTCAGTGCCACTAAGGCAAGTTGATAATCTTGAATTAGCCGTCGGCAAAGTGGTAACTCTTCTTTCAGGTCGGGATAAAAATATCCAGCAATGATGTCCAGCTCTCCTTCATTCAGCTTTAGGACATCAGCTTTCTCCAATAATTTCTTTATGAGTTCGGGTGAAAAGAAAGGAGCCCGAAGATTAATATCCAGGACCAGAAGACAATCCGGGCTGGCCTGGTCCAGAAAGCAATTGATAGTCTCACCTGTAACCACCGAACGAAAAGCCAATGAACCAAAACAGATAGCTTCCGCTTTTTTAGCCAGCTGTTGAAGAGATTCGTTTCTCTCCAGAAAATCCCAGGCTGCATTTTCTTCAATGGTAAAAGTGGGAACTTTATTGGCATCGAGCCTGACTTTAACCGTGCCGGTAGGATGAATTCTGTCTACCTGGATATAATCTGTAGGAAGTTGATGCGAAGAAAAACGTTTTATAGTTTCTCGCCCAAGTTCATCATCTCCAACCCTGCTTACCAGATAACTCTGGAAGCCATGAAGCTGTGCATAATAGACAAAATTGGCTGGAGCTCCCCCCATATAAGCACCATCTGGAAAAATATCCCAGACTACTTCTCCTATACCAACCACTATCTTCTTATCATCCTCTCTTTTCTGTTCTTTTTGTTTTTCCTTGGCCGAATACATCTTAAATAATCACCTGATTTCTCTTAACGGAAAATAATATACAGGGCCATGAGTATTATTAGCAGACCAACTGCGATAGTTCTGGGATCAGTCAGGCCCTGGAATTTTTCCTGAGTAAAAACACGACTGGGTTTTTCCCAGGTCAACTCTCTGATACTCTCTTCCGATGGTTTTGGAGTACACAAACTCACGATGACAAAAATAACGCTGCAGATGACAAACATCCACCAGGCTTGCATCATAAACGGGATACCTAATTTATGGGTGATTATCTTCTCTGTGCCAAAAACCGGGAGGTCCAGGATGAAGGCTACAATTCCCATAGAAAATCCGGAAATCAAGGTGGCCAGGGCAGCCTGCTTGGTCCCCCGCCTCCAGAAAACTCCCCAAAGAAAAACCGCAGTAATTGGCGGAGCCAGGTCAGAAGCTATAGCGTTAATCGCCTCAAAAATGCTGGAATACTTCCCGCCTTGAGTGGACCAGAGCATGGCCAAAATCATGACCACTACCGCACTCAGACGCCCGATTTTTACCTGTTTTTCATCTGAAATATCAGGTTTAATCTTATGAACAATATCCACGGCCACCAGGGTAGCAGCGCTGTTTAGAGCAGCAGCAATGGTACTCATTAATGCAGCCAGAAGGGCAGCTGTTATCAGTCCTTTGAGGCCCGTGGGGATGAGCTGGTTTATCAGCACGGGTAAAGTTTGATTGGCATCCTGTCCAATCAAATCCCGAAAAAGGACGTAACCAATCACACCCGGAAGAACAAGGATAAAAGGGGGAAGAAGCTTGAGAAAGCCAGCAAAAAGAGGTCCAAGCTGAGCATCGCGCTGGCTTCTGGCACCCAGAACCCTCTGGACAATGGTCTGGTCAGTGCACCAGTACCAAATACCTAAAACTGGATATCCCAGAAGTACTGCGTACCAGTTTAACCCAACCTGGCTATGCGTTTGCAACATACTCAACTGATCTGGTTTAAGAGCAGCCTTGAATTGAGCTAGTCCAGTTATGCCATGAGCCGGCAAAGCAAAAATGGCAAAAAGCGTAACTGTCACTGCCCCCAGAATCAGAATAACACTCTGGATGGTTTCTGTTACCACTACAGCTTTTAGCCCTCCCAAGACAGTGTAAATAGCCGTCATAACTGAGATAATTATTATTGAAGTTAAAACATCTATGCCAAAAAACTGCTTGAAAACAGCGGCACTTGCATAGATGCTCATACCAATATGGATGAACAAAGCAGCCGCAATAGCCATGATAGCCAAAATAATTCTAGAAGCTGATGAATACCTCTTTTCCAGAAATTCAGGCAGGGTTGATATTTTCGTTTTGAAATAAAAGGGGGCAAAGACTAACCCAAGAATGATCAGAGTAAACGTGGCCATCCATTCAAAATTTCCCCAGACCATTCCTTCGTTATAGCCCGAAGCAGCCAAACCTACCAAATGTATGGTAGAAATATTGGCCGCAAAAAGGGCTGCGCCTACCACCGGCCAGCTCAACGATTTGCCAGCCAAAAAATATTCCCGGCTTGACTGCCTAAATCTCTTGGCTGAAACCAGCCCCACTACAACAATACCGATTAAATAAACAATTATGATAATTAGGTCCAGAATAGGAATATTTAATCTAATTCCAGGCATGAAAAATTCTCCTCAGAGGAAGAAATAATTGAAAAAAACTGCTAAAAAGCAATCTAATCAATTAACTAACTTTCTTTGTCAGCAGAAAGAGAAAAATAAGAATGTTCTTTGAGTTTCTCACTCTTTTTATATTCCAGGTTGAGGACTTTCTGCATAATTAACGAAACCGCTCCCATGACAGCTGCTTTCTGTCCGAAGGTTGCCGGCAAGATTTCCACTTCCCGACTAATTTTGCTCAGTGCTCGCGCCTTAACTGTGCTGCGCACTGTATCAAAAAGGATATCTCCGGCCTGAGTCACCCCGCCACCGAGGACAATGGCTTCCGGGTTAAAAAGATTAATTAAAGCTGAAATGCCGATACCGAGATATTCTGCTGCTCGATGAAAAACATTCCAGGCCAAAGCGTCGCCCTGTTTAGCAGCGTTGGCCACCATTTCCGCCGTCAACTGCTCTAAATTACCCTGGCACATATCCAGAAGAATGCTTCTGGCACCACTTTCCAGTTCCAAACGTGCAGCTCGGGCAATGCCATTTCCAGAAGAAAGCGCCTCCAGACAGCCAAAATTACCGCAATAACACTGAATCTTGCTATCCTTTTCCAGGGTGATGTGGCCGAATTCACCAGACATACCGTGTGTTCCCAAAAGGGGCTGGCCATTAACGATTATGCCAGCACCTATTCCGTAGCCCACATTAACACAGATAAAGTTCTTATATTTTCTACCGACGCCATAGAACAATTCTCCCAAAGCCATAACCCTGGTGACGTTATCAAAGCAGACAGGCACATCCAGCCTCTGACCTAAATAGCCCAGGATATCTGCCTCATGCCAGTGAAAGTTCGGGGAGAATTCTACTATATTTCTTTTTTTATTAATTAATCCAGCCACCGCCATGCCAACGCCATTAAGATGTTTTTGTTTTTTCTCGAGATGTCCTCTAAGTTTTTCGATGACATCGATGGTTCTGTCCATTACAGCTTTAAAACCTTCTTCTACCCGGGTGGGGATTTTTTCCTCTGCTAGAATTTCCGCTTCCAGATTAGCCAGCACACCATAAATATTGGTGGTTCCAAGGTCAATGCCGATTATAAAATTGTTGTCGGGGCAGAATCTCAGCAGATTAGGCCGCCGGCCGCCATTGGAAGAACCAACTCCAATTTCCTCTACCAGCCCATCTTCAATCAAATCATCCACTATACGGGAAACTGTTGGAGCACTTAAACCAGTTCTTCGAGAAATTTCCGCTCGAGAAATGGAGGGATTGTCGCGGATAAATTTTAGAACCTTTCTAGTATTTAGTTTTAGAATGTACTGAGCGCTCGCTTTCGGTGACATGGACCTAATAACTCCTTTCTCCGTCTAATTATAGCTTTAACTGCCACTTCAAATAAAGAGACATTTGTTAGAAATCATCCTTTTATGCTGGCCTCTCTATTCTTCAGCTACATCTACGGAATAAACCTTTTCCTTTTTATCTCCGTTTTTATAACCTTTCAGTGTTTTAGTCTGAAGATTTCTTTCTCCACTCATTATTTTCTTAAGTTTTACATTCTTTGCTTTCTTCGGCAACCTAAAAAAATAAAAGAAGGCATGGGGAGGGGGAGCCCCTCCCCAGCTTTTCATGTGACTGTTTTAGAACTTGTAAACAAATGAGAACCTTATTTCCCGATATCCGGAAAACCCTTTTAATCCCACAGAGGTTGGACTGTAAGTTCCCTCAGAAGTATTTTCATCCACTGGCCGCCATGTTCCTGCTGGATTTTTAGATACATTCAATGTGTAGGAACCGAGCAAATTAAAAACGTCAACATAAAACCCTATATCACCAGGTCCTAATTTGAAAGTCTTTTCAAGTCGGATATCAATATTGTCAGAAGCTTCGTTTCGGCGGCTTCCTCGTGGCTCCACATTAATAGAGTAAGCAATTGTTCTGGCGTTATGCTCACTGGCCCATTGAGTTGGTGGGACTACTGTTACGGTTCTGTGCCATGGGGTTCCATCTATATGCTGGTAGAAAAATGAAAACAGTATTCGATAAGGCAGAACAAAAGTCCCATACAGTTTCATGATTAATGGTCTACTACCGGGTAACTCTCCATATCCATTAACAAAACCATTCGGAGTAGACAGCACTCCCCAGCTATACATACCTGACCAGCCTACGGGGAAATTACCAACAGATTTCATAAAGTTAACTGATCCACCAAGCATCCAGCCCTTGGACATCCTCTTGTTAAAGAAAATTTCAAATGAGCGGCTTTTCCAGCTTGCCTCAGGAACATTGGTCAGTCGATAAAACATCTCAGGAGCATCATTAGAGAGGAAATACATGGTTACTTCTCTTTCTGGAAATACTCCATACGCTGGAACTGTAGTAGTAAAAGGAACCCACCACTCCGGTGCTTTTTCGTAGGTATTCCAGTAGCGATTGGTTTGCTCATCCCATAGCACGGTGTCTAATATATCACCACGCTTTTTGAAAACATAACCAACTCCTACTTTGAAATCCTGCAACAATTCATGTTCAAGGGCAATATTGAATTCATCTACATAAGGAGGCTTGACATTAGGATCAATGGCCTTTAGATATGAATCTCCAATCATGGCCAATGGATTAGCGCCGTAAGCTTCTTGATACTGGTCTATAGGAGGTGCGTCTGGAATTCCGTTTTCATTTAGATCCCACCAGTTAAACGTAAAGGCACGATAGGTCAACGGATACATCCCGGAAAAGATTCCTGTCGGAAAGGGTTCGGCCTGATGGCTGAATGAACCTTTAAGGGCTGTTTTGTGATTTCCAAAAACATCAAGAGTAAAGCCGAGGCGAGGAGAAATGAAAACACCATATGGAAAGGCATCTTTCCAGGTAGGATATGCCAATTCTTCATAAGGGTTGATCCCGTAACTTGGCTCAAAATAATATTCACCGATGGTAATAGAAAGGGGATCTCCAGCTGCTCCCTTTGTTCTTCCAGGAACCCAGCAATTAATTGTATCAAGTCTGACTCCAGCGCTTATGGTCAACCGCTTTAAGGTGAACATATCCTGAACAAACCCGCCAAACCTTGAAGTTATTCCAGTTTCGTAGCTTTCCCCGTAATCCTTACCTATAGCCTGGAAAGTAAGCTGACCGTCTCCATAAACTGGATCTGTCTGACCATTGTTCAGGGCTCTCCAGTAATATGGGTTTTCATTATAATAGTACCAGGTCATATTCTTTTTTGCGTAAAAACCCCAGTCACCGCGGTTTCTCTGCCACTCTATTCCAGCCTTGAATTCATGGTTTCCACCTAGAAAATCATCTACATATTTTGTCAATGAAAGAGCTATATTAATTGAAGGTTTATAAGTATACTGGTAGTCTACTGTCCCCCATCGATACCCTGTATACCTATCAACGAACATGGGACCTTCTGGATTTGCATCTTTTGTCGGGACACCTGTCCACTTAAAATAGAGCCCACCAATTCTGAGATTTAAAAGATTATTATTATTAATGAACCAGGTCAGTGTACCCGCATAATTTAAACGCCGGGGGTTATTGTGGCGGTTTGCTTCATTGGTCAGGTTCCAACCACCGTAATAATACATTACATCTTGTTCACTATAGTGTCCCATAGCCGAACCGCGTAAATTCTTGGCAAGTTGAAATGTTAACTTCAAATAGCCTATATAATTTGGGAACAACCTATCATAATTATCATACTGCTTGCCAAGTATTACTGTGGGGCGAAAATCACCTTTTCTTAACGACCTCTGATAGCGGAATTCACCCATGTACCAAATCTTATCCTTGATTATAGCCCCTCCCAGCGCTGCTGAAGCATCATAAGAATAGACAGGAAATGATGGCTTGGCAAGATTAAGAATTCCCAGATCTTCATCATTAAGATGTATTTTACTCAAGTCTTCATTGGTATAAT
>JACIYK010000319.1 GCA_014359965.1 Candidatus Aminicenantota bacterium | reverse complement strand
AAGGTTAGGCGAGCGGTGTTAAAGGAGCTGGCCGGGAGGTATCAGAGAGGCTCTAAGAGGGAAAAGGGGCTGGTATTGGAGGAGTTTGTTGGTCTTACCAGTTTTAAGCGCTTTTAGGTCAGAAGGATATCGTCCAACTAACGACAGAAATCAAAGAGATGACAATTCGCTCTAAATAATCTGCCAGTTTCAGGCAGGCCATGTTTTCTATTCGGTAGCACCTATCATGCAACAGAGACATGGTTTTGATTCTGTTCTTCAAATTGTAAAAATGGATTTTACTAAATGTTAAAAGATGGGTAGGGAAGGAGCCGAAATTCAATTTGTTTGATTGTAATTTGAAAAAAAGCGAATGATAATAATTACCCGCCAAGAAAAAATTAAATATAAGGTCTAATTAGTTTAGACAAATTTATTTGGAGAAATTATAACCTAAACAAGTGAAAAAGGGAGAAGAAACAATGTTTAGAAAAAAGATTCACCAGAAAACTATTCTTGGTTTTGTAGGTTTCTCCGTAGCCGTTTTTAGTGTGGCCCTGGCTTATTTTTTATGGCTTACAGCAGGTGTGGCCTTATCCGCTGGTTCAAGAGCGGAGGCACTCTTCAACGCTGAGCCTGGAGACAAGTTTGAAGTTAAAGTTTTAAGAGAGGTTTGGCTGGATACTAATCGCCAGAGACAGATTCCGGTCAAGATTTATTACCCGGCTGAGAAAAAAGAACCAGCTGCAGTCATTGTTTTTTCTCATGGGCTGGCTGGCTCCAGGGAAGGTTATGAGTACTTGGGCCGGTTCTGGGCAGAAAACGGTTTGATATCGGTCCATCTCCAGCATGTGGGAAGCGATGAAGAGGTCTGGAAAGGGAAGAAACAACCGCTGGCTGAGATGAAAAAAGCAGCGGCTAACGGGATGAACGCTGTGGAGCGAGCCAGGGATGTCAGCTTCTGCCTGGACAGGCTGGGGACTTTAAACCTAGAAGAAGGACCCTTGAAAGGGCTGATCCATATGGACAGAATTGGCCTGGCCGGGCATTCTTTTGGGGCTCACACCACTCTGCTCCTGGCTGGCCAGCTTATAATTCTGCCCCAGGGGCGGGAATTGTCTTTTGCTGATAAACGGATAAAAGCAGCAATACCCATGAGTGCTCCAGTCCCGGCCAACCGGAAAAACCTGGACAAAATTTACAGTCGGGTGAGAATTCCCTGCTTGCACCTGACTGGAACTCTTGACGACAGCCCTATTGGTGAAACCAGGGCTGAGGACAGAAGGTTTCCATTTGACCATATCAACGGTTCGGACCAGTATCTGGCAATTTTCAACGGGGGAGACCATATGATCTTTTCCGGCCGGCCCCCTCTGGCCCATTCTGCAGGCCGCGGACAAAAAGACCAGGAATTTCAAGACTTGATCAAAAAACTGAGCCTGGCTTTCTGGCGGGCTTATCTTCTGGGCGAAAGCGAGGCAGAGAAATGGCTAAAAGAGGGTGGGGCAGAAAAAATGCTCGGGGACCTGGCTCTGTTCGAGCTAAAAAATACTGCAAAAAAAGAATCAATAAAACTCATTAATTAGTGCCCCGTACATTTCCATCAGATTTAGAGCTAAATATTACACTCGATTTTTCCCGGCTTGTTATC
>JACIYK010000318.1 GCA_014359965.1 Candidatus Aminicenantota bacterium | reverse complement strand
CTTTTTATACACTGAAAATAATAAACTCTAATATGTTGAAATAGCGGCCAGAATAAGAGAAAATAAAAATTATATTTAATTAGCTTTTAGGAATAGAAAGATAGTCTTTGGCCAATAAGCCTGGAAGGAGTAGAGATGAAGATAAAGACAGGTACTTTAATTGCTCTTATTAGTTTGATTTATTTCTTTATTTATCGAGCCGTGGGTACCCTTTGGCCTTCCTTTTTTAGGAACCCAAATGTTGCTGGGGGAGCGGTCTTTCTTGCCTTGTTAGCTTCATTAGGATGGTTGTTGTTTTTTACATCCTTTCTGCCCATAGCAGAGAGAGAAAATTTAAAATCTTTTCGTAGAGCAACAGAGTGGGCTATATTCGGTTCAGCTTGTGTTTGTTTTCTTTACTTCCGCGAAAGCCTGCTGGTTTTTGGAATTGATTTTCTTCGAGAAATAATATTTTCAGCGCGCATGGAAAAATTGGTTGTTTACTTTCCTTTTCTTGGGTCAGTCTTTATGCTTATCTTCACCATTTTTTTAATCCGCTACAAAACTATTGTGTTAGGCCCTCAAAGTCAAAAGGCTGTGAACTGGGCATTATGGGGAGCAGCAGCTTCTTTTCTTCTCAGGTTAGCAGTGGTGCTCAACTTTCTTTTAAATAAACAGGATAAGTGGATGAGTGACTTGAATGGAATTTCCCTTTATATTGGGTCTCTTTTGGTTATCGTTTCTTTTGTCGGCTGGGGATACTTTTTATGGCATTTGTTTAACGAAAAAAAGAGGAGATCACCTGAGATCGCCTGAGCATTTTTCACCTTTTCAGAATTCAGCTGTAATTGATGGATTCTGTTACATGTAGCCAAGAGGCAATTGGCAATTAATCCTTCCATACAAAAGATCGCTGTCTCTTTTGTCCAACTAAATACACCTGCCAACCAACTTTTGGCACACCTTTTTTCCCTTCTGATACTGATGTAACTACCTATTTTTATTCTTGCACAAGGGAGCCGCTGTCAGCTCTTCGCTTTAACTCTACCGGGACTAATATCTCTTTACCTTCAGCTTTTATCCCTTTGCACCCGTGTCTTTGTAACAAAATAGAATTTCAAATTAAAAATCCTGATGCCCATTGAGGAAAGAACAACTCCTTTGATATATTCTTTTTTATCAATAAATTCCTACGATGTTTCCTTACTTTTTACCTAGACTTAATACGAGTGAGCTGATTTGAGGTTGATTTAATAGACCTTTTAGCTTATAAAATTTAAATAAAGAGATTTTGATTGAGTTTTACGGGGGAGACGATGAAAATAGCCATCACGGCTGACGTTCATCTACGAAGCCGGCAGGAAACGCCAGAGCGCTACGCCGTCCTGGAGAATATCTTTAGCCAGTGTGAGATAGAGGGCCTGGCGCAGGTTTTCATTCTGGGCGACCTTTTTGACCGGGACTTCAACAACTACCACGATTTTGATGATCTGTGCCGGAGGCGCCCTGGCCTGAAAATCACTGTGCTACCAGGAAACCACGACAGCGGGCTAAAAAGAAAGTATTTTACAGCTGAAAAGATCAGGGTCATGGAAGAGCCGCTTCTGGAAGCTGCTGGCGAAGGGGCTAAGGGCAGCAAACAGAAAATTAATTT
>JACIYK010000317.1 GCA_014359965.1 Candidatus Aminicenantota bacterium | reverse complement strand
ATGTTGATGGCGTGCTGATTGATGACAGCCAGAGCTATCATTTAAGTCTGGCAGAAACCAGCTCTTATTTTCTGCAACGCCCTATTGATTTAAAGGAAGCCAGGCAAGTTAAGATAGAGTTGGGTATCAACAACGATTGGGATGCCACTCTGGCCTGTATCCTTTTTCACCGCAGTGGACGGCCTTGGGAAAAATTTCGTTCTTTTTTTACTTCAGGTCTGGCTGATTTCCATCAGATTTACCGCCTGGCTGAGCAATGGAATGTTGTCTTGCCTGATTATAGAACAGTAATAGAAGAATTTGAAAACAGTTACAGAAAGTATCGGGACCGGGAGGAATTGCGTATACCACCACCTTTGCTGGCGGAAATAAAAAAAGAAACAGACCTCCTGGCAGTGATAACCGGTCGCACGCGCCAAGACCTGGAATATTCTTTTGTCAGGTTTTCTCTCTCTGAGTATTTTGATGTCGTCTTGACTGAAGATGATTTACCTTCTCCCGAATTTCGCAAACCATCTCCTTACCTTCTAAAAAAACTGCTGGATGGCTACGGCTCCTCTTGCCGGGCATGCTATGTGGGCGATTCACTGGCTGATAAACTTATGGTGGAAAATTATAATCAAGAGACAAAGAAGAACGTTTCCTTCATCCTTTTCCGGCATGCCTTAAACCAGCATATCTCTAGCTGCCAGCTTGCTTTTACCGCCGAAGAAGTCCTGGAAAAAATTAAAGAAATCAAAAAATCTTAGTTCAGCAAGATGTTCTTATGATTTTAATTGACTTTACCCTTATTTAGTTTCTATAATCAAATTGCTGGCTGGAGAGGGATCTTCCTTAGCCCCGCTTCCTTTTCCTTAAAAACCTTGGCTCCCCACCAGCCAGCCGAATGTAAAAAACATTTTTAGATATAGTGAAAAGAAAAAATATAAAGAAGCCAAGGTTTATTTTCTGGTCTTTATTTCAGCTAATTCCTGCCTACCATTTGAGTTCAGAACCAAATAAAGAATGGGGTACCAGGAAGATGGCCAGAGTTATAAGTGAAGCGGCGATTACCCAGCCTCTTTTAGGCTGAGTTTTTCGACCTGAAGCCAGGGCGGCAATCCAGGCTAACATGGCCACCAGAGTTTTGGTGTCAGTGAGGTCCTTACCAAGCGGAAAGCCACTCCAGAAGACACCAAAAGCAAATTTCTGCATGAGCGGGCCGAGGATAAAGCCCCCGATAAACATCATCACAGCTGTCCATTTTGCCAGGCTGGTGTATCCCTCCCGGTGGAGGAGAGCCATAAGACCAGATTGAGTGGAAAATAACATGGCCAGGAAAATGACCAGGACATGGGCCAGCAGCAGCCATTTGGGCACCGGACCTTTGAATCGGATGATGACCGGTTTATCGCCTGTCAGAGATATTTCCTGAGAATCTTTAACAAGATGGACATAATACTCCAGTTTACCGGCGGCCGGCTGTTTGGGTAAATAGCCGATGAGTTGTTGGCCTTCTCTTTTCATGGCCAGAATGTTCCAGGGATGGCTGGTTTTATGCCGGCGAAATTCCAGGAAGCCTTGAAGGTCAGCCGGTGCCGAAGTGCCGAGGTTAATAATTACCCGGGCATGGTCAACGTTTTCGGCGCTGCGGGG
>JACIYK010000316.1 GCA_014359965.1 Candidatus Aminicenantota bacterium | reverse complement strand
GGGTATCAAAAATAGAGGCTTTTATTCTTCAAACAGCTCTGGAATAATAGCCAGGGTTTCTACACCAGCACCTTTGCAGATGTCCATAACTTCCATAACTTTGCTGAAGGGAAGTTTAGCATCGGCTCTGATAAAAATGGTTTTATCCTGACGAGCAGCGTAAAGACGACGCAGTTCTTCCAAAAGCATTCTTGTTTCCAGGGGGGTTCTCTGTATTTCTACCTGATCGTTTTTCTTGATAGTTAGAACTATAACGTTAGGATCCTGTCCGCCTTTGGAGTCAGCCTGCACTTCTGGGAGCTTAACATCGATACCCATCTGAACCATCGGGGTGATGACCATGAAGATGATTAATAGAACCAATAAAACGTCGCACAGCGGGACGACATTGGGTTCAGCTTTCGCCATAGTCTCCTCCTTAATTAGGTTAGATAAAGATTTTATTTCAATCTGTTTCCTTTGTCAAACAGTAACTTAATTTTTTGACAAAAATATTTTTGAGCTCAGATTTTCTCATTTTCTGCCTGATAAAGCAAGTAAAATTTTAAGAATTCCTATGAAATTGAAGCGTTTAAGCACTTTATTTTTTTCTTTATCTTTTTTCAGCCTGAGAATAAAGTTTGCCTGAGGAAGGCCTCGAGGGGGGCTGTTAACTTTTATCTTCTCATTAATATTATTAATATTAAATATGAATAGGAGGCCTCAGCTCATAAGGCTCTTAAAAAAACATTCACTTCTTGCCCAAACTTGAAGCTGGCTTATATTTAATAACGAAAGGAGGGAATTAATAATGAAAGAACTAAAGGTTGAAGTGCAGGAAATTAAAGAAAGATGCGGGGCCCGGCTGAAAGTTGGCGATGTTTTTTACGTGAGGGGTGAAGGGTTGCTGGAAGTACCTGTTGGCAAAAAGGTCTGTCTTTATGCCCTCAACAGTCTTTTTCCTTTTCTTTCAGCCAAGCAGAGGCAAGATGAGCTGCCGGAAGATGACTGGATTGCCGAGACCGAAGTTTTAAACTGTCCGGATCCCAGGGGGGTGAAATTCAAAATAACCATTCTTGAATGAGTTAACCAACTTGAGAGTTCTGGTGTTTGGAATTTAAATTTCTTGTCACTGAAGTGTTTTAAGAGCTTTTTTGTTATTGCTGGTTTTAAAAACCAGGAGAGTCCTCCCGGACCCGGCAGAGGAGCCATAGGAGTATTTTATATCTATAACGGCACTGCCCAATAAAGCGCCTATCTCTGCTCCAACTCCGATGCGGTCGGTTACTTCTACGGTTATTACTTTATTAATTTTTATTTTAAAACCCATGGCTTTTAGAGCTTTTTCTGCTTTTTTGTTGTCTGCCGTGACCAGGTAAAAGTGGCCCTTATCTTTTTCAGAAAGCACAGCATAGGCACGAAGGTTAATACCGGCGTTGGCCAGAGTGCCAAGCACCCGCCCAAAAATGCCAGGTTCATTTGGAGTGATAACATGTAGTTCGGTTTCTTCTTTCACGATGTTCACTTCTTCTCTCCTTACCAATCTTTATTATTTTTAAATTAGGGCAGACTTTAACAAATTATAGCAATAAAACAGCCAAAAAATCTAATATTTTTTTATCGCTTTTTTTAGGCCAGTAAATTTTTTATAATTTACTGGCT
>JACIYK010000315.1 GCA_014359965.1 Candidatus Aminicenantota bacterium | reverse complement strand
GGGAACTTCTTCAAAGAAGAAGTTGCCAAACCCGAGGTTTTCCGGTATATTCCACGGCGTTTTTCTCGCTATGGTCTTCCTCTTGACCAGGTAGAAGCCAGGTTAAAACAAACACCAGTACCTGAAGCAGTGCTTATTACCTGCACCATGACCTACTGGTACCCTGGGGTTCAGGCTATGGTGGAGCTGGTAAGAAAGGTTTTTGGCCGCCTACCCATCATTCTTGGTGGAATCTATGCTACGCTCTTTCCAGAACATGCCCGAAAAAATTCTGGAGCCGACCTGGTGATAAGTGGTCCGGCCGAGAATAAAATCCTGAAAATTATGGCCGAGGTAGTTGGCTCCCGATACCTCAAAGAAGAGGGGCCAGAGGCGAATTTCGCTGCTTTTGATGACTTGCCTTCTCCTGCCTATGAATTATACGGTCAGCCAGAAACTGTTTGCCTGATGACTTCGCGGGGTTGTCCTTTTAACTGTTCTTACTGCGCCAGTCGCCTGATTTTTCCAGCTTTTCAGGCCAGGAAGCCAGAAAAGGTCGTGGGGGAGATTATGACTTTTAAAAAGACTCTGAACATAAAACATGTGGCTTTCTACGATGATGCTTTACTTATCAACAAAAATCAGCATCTCAAAAAAATATTGCGCATGATAATTGAAAACAAACCCAACCTTAAATTTCATACTCCCAACGGTCTTCAGGTGCGGGAATTGGATGAAGAACTGGCCAGGTTGATGAAGGAAGCCGGCTTTCAATCCATATTTCTGAGCCTGGAAACGGCGGACCCGCATTTGCTGGAAAAGACCGGCCCCAAGGTTAAACCTTCTGACCTGGAACAAGCCTTGAGGTATCTCCAGGCCGCCGGATTTAATCCTGCTGAAATTTACGTTTATCTTTTAGTTGGTTTGCCGGAGCAAGATAAAAAGCAGGTTCTGGAGAGCGTGGAGTTTGTCAGGAAGCTGGGAGCCAAGCCAAGGTTGGCCTATTTTTCGCCAGTCCCTGGAACTTTAGAGTGGCGAAAATTAATAGAAAACGGAAAGTTGCAGCCCGATTCTGACCCACTTTTGCAAAACAAACTGGTTTTCCCTTATTTCTGGAGTAAAATTACGCCCGAAGATTTAGTTGAGATAAAAACCGCGCTTCAGAGAAAAGGTTGATTTACATTTTGAAGAGAAATAAGCTAAGATAAAACAAAAGGATTAAAAATGATAAAACTTAAGAAAAAGCTGCAAGTTTTTGCGTTTACTGGAATTTTAATCCTGGCTTTTACTTCCTGTGCCTCCTACCGGCTGGAAAAAAAACTCAGCCCTGAAGATTCCGAATGGTTATCTGAGGTGCGCTACATCATCACACCAGAAGAGCGGAAGATATTCCTGGAGATGCCGGAGTCAGAGAGAAAACAGTTTAAAGAAGATTTCTGGAAAAGAAGAGATCCGGACCCGGACACAGAAGAAAATGAATATAAAGATGAATATTACAAACGTATGGAGCAAGCCAACAGGTTATTTCAGGGAGAAGGGCGGCCAGGTTGGTTAACAGACCGGGGACGTATCTACATAGTTTTTGGTCCACCAACCGAGAGGCAGACGTTTCCTATGGAAGCCCGCGGCTATTGCCGGGAAGTCTGGTATTACGGTTCTTTCCCTGTAATCTTTGTGGATGAAAACTGCTCTGGTAATTAT
>JACIYK010000314.1 GCA_014359965.1 Candidatus Aminicenantota bacterium | reverse complement strand
TTATCTCCGTGGTTTTTAACATACTTCAAAAACATATCAGGGTTTACTCTCATCAGTTCCCATACAACAATCTCTTTGAAAGAGATAATAATAATTTCAGCATTGAATGTCATATATTCCAGGGCTTTATAGTTACCGGCAAATACTTCATATTCAAGTAGCAGAGGGAGAATATATTCGGGATAATTGCGATTGCCTTTGCGGTATATTATTGAATCTCTATCTAAAGGGATTCTAAAGATTTCATACTTCTCATCATCTGACAGATTCCATAACAAATTAATCTTCTGGACAAATTCATCATCGCTGACTTCTATATCCTGGCATCTGTTCATCTGAGCAATCTTTTTACTCAATTCATTTAAACAGGCTTTTCGGACTTTATTTATTTTCTTTCCCTTTACAGTCTCTATTGCCCAGTATCTTTTCTTATACTCGTAACAGCTAAAATAAGAAAGCAGACTTGAATATTTTTCGTTTGATAAGGCTAATTCAAAGAGATAGTCATGGACTTCTGGCAAAGAAATAACAACATTTGTGACTCTGTCGCCGAGGAAATTATATGCCTCAGCCAGAACTTCCAAAAAGAGAGGCGGATTAACTCTGCAAAGCCCCCCTATTATCTTATAAATCTGGCTGGCCTGCTTTCCTTCTGCTATTTGACTCATTCTCAAACCAGCCAGCGCAATATACTTATTAGAAAAGCTTATCTCAACAATAAATCGGTAATCATACACAAACCAGCTCAAATCTTCTCTCTGTTCATCAATCGGAGCTTTACTTATAAAATCATAAAATCTTTCGCAATTTTCCCTGGTCGGACATTTTGAATATTCTTCCCAGAGTTTTTTTGCCTCGCTCCAATATTTATTTTGGCCAGAGTATGAAATCTCTGCTATAATTCCATCGGCAAAAACAATTGATAAAATAAATAAAATTAATATCCCCGCCTTCTTCATTTATTCACACCCTCAACATTTATTTTTATAAATGTCATGGTTGCTAAGACATTTTAGGTGGATCTATTATTTCCACCCCAAAATAATGCCAGGCCAAGAACTCTGAGTACCATTCCAGGGCCGCAAACCAACACCACACATGGTTTATCTGGTCCTCAACCATGCTGAAATATGATGCTTTTTCGTGCTGAGACAGGCAATAATCAAATTGTTCCTGAATAAATTCCATAGTCCCCGGATCAACAATTATACAGCCATTAGATTCTTCTACAGATCCAGAGTGAATTCCACCTAAATGTGTCTCACGATTAAATCTCCATGTCACACGCTTCCCTTCTTGATCAGGAAGGATCAGAGCTAAAATAAGTTTTTTTTGTTTATCACCATTCCTATCCTTTATATACGCATCAACCCATGTAAATTGAGCTCTATAAGAGCCCGCCGCTATTTGATTAGGATACTTTTCTTGGGTCCTACCAACATAACAAACATCAAAACCCCGAGTAAAGGTCAGAATACCATATGTAATGCCTCCACTCGTAAAAAGCCTTTGAATTGTAATACTTCCTATGTAATATAATCCTTGGACTTCAACGTTAGATACAGGATTATTTCCGCAATACCCATAAAGATTCCAGCGCTGGGGGTTGTAGAGGGCGCGGTCGGTAGGGATTACCGGGTCGGGGCTAAGGAAGCGGTAGAGGGCAGGGTCGTAATAGCGGGCCCCG
>JACIYK010000313.1 GCA_014359965.1 Candidatus Aminicenantota bacterium | reverse complement strand
TAGTTTGCTATAGAGGAAGGGGAGGCAAAAATGAAAAAAAGATTAATAATCCTGGGCATTTTACTGATAAGCATATTCAGTAGTTGTCTCATTTATATTCCAGAAGATGGAAGAAGAGGACCTGTGTATACAGAGAGAAGCTATGAGCCAGATTATGCCGAACGTACATCCGCTGTTATTTCTCTAAGCTTTATTTATGATTATCTCTCAGGCCATGGCTACTGGGTAAGGTATCGTCATTATGGTTATGTGTGGGTCCCACGGAGGGTACCACGGCACTGGAGACCTTATACCTATGGTCGCTGGGTTTGGACTGAATATGGCTGGACCTGGTTTTCCTATTTTGATTGGGGCTGGCTGCCGTTTCATTACGGTCGGTGGGGCTGGGACGTCAGGCTTGGCTGGTTCTGGGTTCCGGATACTATCTGGGCTCCTGCCTGGGTTATTTGGCGAGCTGGAGATATTTATGTCGGCTGGGCACCTCTTCCTCCTGAGGTAGAATTTGTAATAGGCTACGGTTTTAGATGGAGGATAAGAGAACTGCCTCATCATTACTGGGTATTTATAGAAGTGCGGAGGTTTGGAGAAAATCGTCTTCTGGATTGGGTTATACCGCCAGAGAGAAATATAACTATTATTAATTTTACGGTGGTCAGAGATAGAATATCTTTCAAAGAGAATAAAATAATTAACGATGCTCTCAAACCTGAGGAAATCGAAAGATGGGGCCGGAAACCGGTAACCAGAGTCAAGCTCCAAGAGATGAAACAGCCAGAACCGGCTCGTCTTTCCTATTCTGCTATGAGTCTTTATAAACCGGAAATAAAGCGAGAACAGGCTGTGCCAAAGGCAGTCCTTGAGGAAGCCGAAGCAGCAGAAAGAATAAAAATGGAAAAGCAGGTCAGCTCTGCAGTGGAATTGGATAGAATCCACCGCCGGGAGGAAGAGTTATTGAAAAAAACCCAGCAACTGGAACTGGAGAATTTAAAAAGAAAGATAGAAGAGGAAAGTAGAAGCGTAACGACCGAGCAAAAACGAAAAGAATTAGACGTCAAACTTCAGGAACTTAAAAAGAAGCATGAAGAAGAAAAGAAAGCCTTGATTAAAAGACATCAGAAAGAAAAACAAGAAAAGGAAAAGTCAGTAAAAAAAGAAAACCTCAGGAAAAAAGGCTGAGCCATTTTATTTTTCCTGAAAACCAGGATTATGGCCCGCAGAAACAACCAGAACTGCGAGTAGAATTAGACTTCCGCCGGCCAGCGTTTTTAAATCTGGCTTTTCTCGTAGAAATAAATAACCAAAGAAGATGCCATAGACCGGCTCCAGGGCACTAATCAGGCTCGAGATTCTGGCTTCTGTTAGAGTGATGGCTTTTATAAAAAGTGTATGCCCGCCAGCGGTACAAACAACACCGAGCAAGAACAGGAGGGCAAAATTTTTTAAGCTTAACCAGCTTATGCTCCAGGGTTGAGTAAAGAGCAAAGGGATTAGAAAGACCACGGCCAGAGAATCCTGAGCTAAAGCGAGGAAAGAACTGGGATAGCGCCCTGATAACTTTTTATTTATGATGGATAAAAAAGAAAAGCTCAGGCCAGAAAAAATTCCCCAAATAAGGCCAACAAATATGTTGTTAGTCATTTTGAATTCTGGCGCCATGAGGTAAATACCAGCTACAGTCATGCAGGCCAGCC
>JACIYK010000312.1 GCA_014359965.1 Candidatus Aminicenantota bacterium | reverse complement strand
CACGACCGCGGTAATCTCACTTCCTCTGGCTCAGAAGCTCTTTAACCTGGGAGAAAGAATTTCCTACCTGCAGGTCAGGATAAAAGATATCTTTGAGGCGGAAAAAGTGGCCGAAAAAATTAACCGCCAAGGTCACCCGGGAATTTACGTCACCACCTGGATGGAACTTAATCGCTCCCTTTTTTCTGCTTTAAAGCTGGAAAAAACCCTCCTTTTTCTGACCATTTCCTTAATCGTTCTGGTGGCGGCTCTGAACATAATTGCTGGACTGGTGCTCATGGTCATGGAAAAAACCAGAGACATCGGTATCCTGATGGCTATGGGGGCCACTTCCCGAAACATAAAAAAAATATTTTTACTCCAGGGCACAATAATAGGTGTGGTTGGCACAGCCTTAGGAGTTGCTCTGGGGCTTTTATGGTGCTGGCTGGCAAACACTTTTAAGTTGATTAAAGTGCCGGTGGATATTTATCAGATTTCTTATGTTCCCTTTCACCCCCGGGTGCTGGACCTCACTCTGGTGGTGTTGGTGACTCTTGGAATAACATTTATCTCAACCATCTTTCCCTCGCGAAGAGCGGCTAAAATAGACCCGGTTATGGCTTTAAAATATGAATGAGCAGAGGGATTTAATTGATGAGCGAAGATAGAGTAATTGTCAGAGCGGTAAACCTGGGCAAAGCTTATCCCTTACCTGATGGTGGATGGCTCAATGTATTTTCGGGTCTTAACTTTGAGCTGAAAACCGGGGCACTCGTGGCGATTATGGGTGTTTCCGGAGTAGGGAAGACCACGCTGCTGAACATTATCGGTGGACTGGACCGACCTACGGAAGGGCAAGTGTTTTTTGCTGGTGAGAACCTCCAAGAGAAGAGAGAAGAGGAGCTGGCTATAATCCGGAACAAAAAGATTGGTTTTGTTTTTCAGTTTTACCATCTCTTGCCTGAGTTTTCTGCTCTGGAGAACGTGGCCATGCCTTTGCTCATCTCAGGTCTGAAAAAGGAAGAGGCTCTTTTAAGAGCAGAGAAAGCTCTGGAGGAAGTTGGCATGGCCTCTAGGAAAAACTTCAGGCCAGCCCAACTTTCCGGAGGTGAGCAGCAGAGAATTGCTGTGGCTCGGGCTCTGGTCAACCAGCCCGAACTTCTTCTGGCTGATGAGCCGACAGGAAATCTAGACTGGAAAACAGGGGAAATGATTCTCCGACTGATAGCTGAATTACACCAGAAAAAAGGGCTTACTTCCATCATTGTTACTCATAATGAAAAGATTGCCCGCTATTGCCATAAGACCTATGTTCTGGAGGGCGGCCAATTGAAACTTTTTGAAGGTTGTGAAGGTTAATTTGTTTGTGATAATCAACAAATACTTAATAAACTTGCCTCTAATTTTGAAAAAAGCAAAACAATGTGGTATAAGTTAATTCCCATGAAACGTATATGGTTGGTATCTTTTTTGCTTTTTTTAAGCGGTACTCTTCTGGCTCAAGAGGTGATAGAAAAAATTGAAGTCATCGGTAATGACCGGATTTCCCGGGACACTATTATCTATTATCTTTCCTCACGAGAGGGCGATTATTACAACGAAGCACTTCTGAAAAAAGATTTTCGGGTGCTCTGGTCCACGGGCTTTTTCGCTGACCTGAGGATAGAAGCTGAAGAGGGGACCAGAGGCAAAATCATTAAAATTTATGTGGAAGAGAACCCGGTTATCAAGAATGTT
>JACIYK010000311.1 GCA_014359965.1 Candidatus Aminicenantota bacterium | reverse complement strand
ATGAATATTGCAGTACTCGCGAGCCCAGACATGTTCAGCCTCGACCGGGAAGAAAGCTTCCGGCGTATCGCCAGGTTTTAATTCCTGGCGGTAGATTTTTCCGTCAGCTATAAGCTCAATCCATTCAATGTAGTGCTTTTCTTCCATGGGATGAGCAACATTCTGACCGACCTTGACCAGGTAACCGCCGCTAACCTTCTCAAGGTAGGGAACGTGTTTTTCCTGGCTGGTGTCTGCGGTCTTGGCCTCCATGAAAACCATTTCCTCACCGCAGCAAACCAGCTTACCCATACCCTCGTGCAGGACTTCCACAATATTCCCGCACTTCAGACACTTGTAGATACCATGCTTTTTTGCCATGTATACCCTCCTTTTAATATTTTTTTCTTTTTAGACACTCAGGGCAGAGCCCTTTAAGGCCTAAATGTTTTTCAAAAATTTCAAAGCCTTCCAGTCCGCCGAGCTTGAGGTTTTCTATGTGAACGTCAAAAACTTTTCCGCAGCCCAGACATTTCAGGTGTCCATGCCAGGAAAGGGTAGCATCGTAGCGCGCTTCGTTATTTTCCACGTTGACCTGCTGGATGATTTTTTTCTCTAGAAAATACCTCAGGGTGTTATAAACAGTTCCCGGTGATAGAGATGGAAGTTCTTTTTTTAGCTGCCGGTAAATTTCTTCGGCGGTTGGATGGGTACGTTCGTTTATTAGATATTCAAATATCTTCAGGCGGTAAACAGAAATTCTAATTTCATGCTGGGCAAAATACTCCCTGATGTCGTCAAGTGTCCAGCGTTTTTTTGGCATTTCTTTTAATTCTTTTGCTAATCTCATTTTAAACTTTATCTAATATTAGAACTGATATAAATTTATACTCATTTTAATATTTTGTCAAGTCTTTTTATATTTATATAGACAGGCAGAAGGTGCCTGGTAGTGCTAAAAAAGATTAATCCGGTGTTTTTCTTTCCCGGGATTTAGCGGTGCTTCTATAACCAGTAGAAAAGGGAAGTAATTAGATGACTTCCTATCATTTATGTTTTTAAAATTATAAAGCTACGGTTTTTTCCTGACGCAGGCACAAAAGCCGTGATAATTGGCACAGATGCCGCCAAAAATAGAAACGAGTCCCCAGAACAGAGGACGGCCCAGCACGTGGGCTAAGGTCGGTTTGGAATAGGGAAGAAGGTAAATTCCCCAGGTGACCAAAAAACAACCGACCACAATAATGGTGTGGCCAAACACTACAGTAGCCGTTCGGCTCCGGCCCCAGCTCAGATAAACCAGACTTCCACCGATAAGCAGAGGTACTATTCCGCCGAAGCTTTTATAGGCTATGAGTACCCAGAGTCCCATGAGAACCAGAAAAATTCCAAGGAGAAATGTCACTCGACTTTTTGGCCTCATTAATAAATGCTCCTTTCTTTATGTTAAACGGCATTTTCCGTCGAATGTTTACTGGCTGTAGTAATCAATCATCTGCTGAATGGCTCGCTGACAGACCTTACAGAATTCCATCTTCGGGCTGGAAATCATAAGACAGTACATCATCGGACGATAGAGCCCTTTTGAGGAATAACCGGCACCTTCAAAAGCCCCAACTTTATCTTCCAGGTCTTTATATCTCTGGCGAACCTCTTGAATTCTGGCCTGAAGGCTCTTGTTTTTATCCAGGTATTTTTTCTGCAGCTTTTTGATTTCTGCTTCTTTCCAGTTTTTCTTTTTTGCTTCCTCCAAAATTCTGGTCA
>JACIYK010000310.1 GCA_014359965.1 Candidatus Aminicenantota bacterium | reverse complement strand
GAGTAATTTTTTGCTTTACTTTTATTTAAATCAGTGGTATAAAGATTTCTACCTGCTGGCAGAAAATTGGCAGGCAAATTGCAAAATTGTGAAAAAAAAGATTTGGAGGTAAATGAGATGACTTCCTGGAAAAAAGGAGTAATTTCTTTCGTTCTGGTCCTTGGTCTTATAATTCTGGGTTCTACAGTTTTTGCCCAGCAAGAGCAGCAAAAGGCACAGACAACGACCAAAGATTTTGAAGGCACAGTTAAGGTCGCCCTTGCCAAGTATATTTATATGCCTGAAACGAAGGGACTTGATATCATCCTAGCTGGAGATGTAGAAGGCGGAGTGGAAAGCCTGGTCGGGAAAGAAGTTCGGGTTAAGGCTTCAGTGCTGCCTGATAAACCCAACCTCCTCCTGGCCGAATCCTTGGAGATTAAAGAAGGCGATTCTTACCGCCAGGTATATAACCGTTCTGTTGAACCAGATTTCAGCGATTATTTTGACCAGCACACCAGAGATGATTATTTAGCTCTGGACATTTCTGACCTGAAAAAGCCCGAGAGTTGGAAAGGAGAAACTAAAGTTAAAGTATATGGTAAGCTGGAAGATTCCCACGTTGTTATTCTCGATAAGAATGGAAAAGAAGTAGCTAAGGTCGTCGTAGATAATATTAGCGACTATGCAAAGTTTTATATGAAGAAATTGAGATTGTTTGATAAGTTCTGGTTCTACCTGAACGTGAAGGAACAGATGGACAGGAGAACCATAGCGAGAAAAAAAGAAATAATGAAAGCTGATGTAGTTTTCTGCGGGCTGTTCTAATTGATTTTAAGAAATTAATTAGACCATAAAAAGATTAGACTATAAGAAGAGAGGAGATTTGAATTCTCCTCTCTTTTTTTATGTTTCATATAATTTTTTAGCGGCTTTTGCAGAGGAGAATAATTCCTGAAAACAAGAGCAAGCAGAAATTCTGGCTGTAAAAAATGCTGGCAGTTTGACGGAGTAGAAAAGTATTTCTTAACATCCCGTTTAGGTTTGCAAGATAGAAAAGATTTAGGATGAGCGAAAGCAGCCAGCCCTGTGAGATAAATAATTGTGGATATTACTTTTTAGGCAAGATGTTTTATTTTCTTTTTGCTTCAGACAGTAATCCATTTATGGTGAAATTTAAGTATTAATCAATCTAGGTTTTCTGATTTAATTAGCTCGGAAGCTTTAGGCTCTAATAAGCTCACAGAGCCGAAAAATTTCTTTAACCGGTGGTTTTGAAAGCCTGATAAACATCACGTTCCGTCTCTTTTCTTTAAGTGCCTGTAAATCACCCAGAGCTTGAGCCTTGAATAACTGGTTGAAAGAAGGAGCGGGTGCGGGGGATTCGGGCAGGTCAGGAATTGGTACATTCTCAGCTTCTGAATAATAAAGTCCAATGAATTTAGCCCGGCCAGCATCGCCTTTAAACAGCTGTCCGGTTGAGTGTAAGTAGGCTGGACCATAATTCCAGAGGCAGGGTCTTCCGGTTTTTTCCGTTATCAACCTGGAAAGATTATCAAGAGCCACTTCCAGGCTGGGTTCAGGCGGGAGGAAACAGAGCAGAGAAAAATAATCAGCCACCTGACGGCCATCAAGGATGAAAGTGATTAATTCAGAAAGAGTTTCTTTCTGGGAAGACTCTTGGAAGTCTTCGTCCAACAGGTGCTCCTGATCAGATTTAAGGAGCTGTTTAGTTTTTTTCTTGGTCAATTCAACATCAGGTTGGT
>JACIYK010000031.1 GCA_014359965.1 Candidatus Aminicenantota bacterium | reverse complement strand
CCAGTCCTGACCGTGCCAGTGGAATGGGGAAGACAACAAGCTGACCATATCATCAGCTATTATCTGAAGATATTTTTTAGAAACCCGGTCGGGGTAAGATTTAGCCAGGTGTTTTTCAACGGAAAAGGAAAAAGAGAGAACCTTTTCTACTCCGTTGAGGTTTTGGTTGGCAGCAAGCAGGCAAGATAAAAGATTGGTGTACAGAAACAGAAAAAGTAAAAAACGTTTAAACACCGGATTAACTTTTAAAACTTTTTCCTGGCTCATGAAAATTCTACTGTTAATAATTATCAGTCAACCAGGTGGAGTTTTCAATTGTAGGGTTAAGTAAAATAAGCTGCTATCTGTGGCAAATATTTTGCCAGAATCTGACCGTTAATAGCTGAACAATAAAATCCAAACAGAAGCATATTTTTGCACTGAAATCATGAAGATCTTGTAAAAATATAAACTTGCTGATTATCTCTATCAAGACCGGCCAGAAAATGGCCTTATGGAAAGTCAGCTTGTATGATAGGGAGCGGCCACGTCTTAATCAGGTTTAAATAGCTGGTCATCTCATAATTTTCTATCATCCCACATAGATCTATGCTGACAATAAAAAGAGGTAAAAACTTTTTTTATTCGGCTTTTAATTATTTTTGCCACGATATTTATTGATATCCTGGTCTGAATTTATTATTTTAGACGAATAGAAGGCAGGAAGATGAGAAAAAACAAGCGAAAAAAAATCAGCCGCCGCCAATTTCTTCGTCAAGCCGGTCAGGTGGTTTTAAGCGGAGGTCTGCTGACCATTATGCCTGGTTGCCGTTCTTATTCCCGCAGCTATGATTTAATCATCAAGGATGCACTGGTAGTAGACGGCAGCGGCCGTCCGCCTTTTTCGGCTGACCTGGGCATTAAAGGAAATCATATAACTACCATCGGGAAAATAGGAAATAACCAGGCTAGAAGAATCATCAAGGCCAACGGATTGTCTCTGGCGCCCGGTTTCATTGATGCCCATAATCACACTGATGTGCAATTACTGGTCTGTCCGACCGCAGATAGTTTATTGCACCAGGGAGTGACTACCATCGTGGCCGGAAATTGCGGCTCTTCGCCCTTTCCCTTGACTGAGGAAATGTTGGCGGAGGAGCAAAAATATCTCCGGGAAGAATACGGACTGGAAGTTGACTGGCAGGACCTGGCAGGATTTTTCCGTCGGCTGGAAGCCAGTCGCCCGGCTATTAACTACGCCACTCTGGTTGGCCAGGGAACGATCAGGGCCGCAGTCGTAGGCTATGCCAACCGTGCGGCTTCCGCAGGGGAACTTCAAAGAATGAAACAACTCCTGGAAGAAGCTTTAAAACAGGGAGCCATGGGCCTGTCTACCGGGCTGGAATACTCGCCGGGTAGTTTTGCTTCCACAGAGGAACTTATTGAGCTCAGCCGGGTACTAAGAGATTATGCCGGAATCTATGCCACGCACATGAGAGATGAAGAAGACCAGGTGCTGGAAGCCCTGGATGAAGCTATAGCCATCGCAAAAAAAGCGGGTGTAAAGCTTGAAGTTTCCCACTTGAAAATTGGCTATCCCCGAAACTGGTCCAAAATAGATGCCCTGCTGGATAAGATTGATGAAGCTGCCCACCGCGGTCTAAAGATTTCTGCTGATGTTTATCCCTACACGGCTTTTTCTACAGGTTTGAGCATTTTCTTTCCCCTCTGGGTGAGAGAAGGGAAGAAAGAAGATTTTCTTAGCCGGCTAAAAGATCCAAAGCTTGAACCCAGGCTGCGCCAGGCTTTTTCTGAAGCCGAAGCTAACGTGGGGAGCTGGGAAAAGGTGTTGATTTCTTCCGTCAGGACAGAAAAGAACAGGTGGCTTGAAGGCCTTAACCTACAAGAGGCCAGTACCCGGCGTGGAGTAGAGGTTTTTACTCTCGTGAGAGATTTACTGCTGGAGGAGGAAGGTCAGGTGAGCATGGTTTGTTTTGCCATGAGTGAGGAAAACCTGAAAATAATACTGAAGCACCCACTGACCTGCATCGGAAGTGATGGTGAACTGGCTGCTACTTCAGGCCCGCTTTATCGGGGCAAACCACACCCGCGTTATTATGGAACTTTTCCGCGGGTACTGGTTAAGTATGTGCGAGAAGAACCTTTGCTAAAGCTGGAGGAAATGATAAGAAAAATGACTTCCTGGCCAGCGCGCATTTTTGGTTTTTCCCGTCGGGGCTTAATTAAAGAAGGCTACCTGGCTGACCTGGTTTTGTTTGACCTGAAAAAGCTTGATGATAAGGCTACCTGGGCGAACCCGCACCAGTATCCAGAAGGCATCTTTTATGTGCTGGTCAACGGACAGGTGGTCCTGGAAAACGGCCAGATTACTGGCTGCCGTCCTGGACAGGTTTTGAGAAACCGCGGTAACGGCCAGGTCTGCTGACCCGGAATTTTTAGCAAAAAAAATATCCCTTAAAATAAGGCGGATGAGGTTGGAAATGGTCGCAAAACAAAGTTCAAAAAAACAGAGAAATCTTGTTCAATTTGCAGGGAAAAACACCTGGCTAAGAGGTGAATTCTTTTTAGCCTTTTTCCTGGTTTTATTATTTCTGGGCAGTTTACCTCTTTTCCCGAACGAGGAAAAAGATATAACGCTGTCCTCAGGTGATGTAATTCAGTTAAAGTACAGGCTACTGCAGCCCGGAGAGCCGCTGCTGCTTATCTGGAAGGAGAAAAAATCAGATTTTCTGGAAATCAAATTTTTAGGAAAAAAGCATAATATAAACAATTCCCCGTCTCAGCCTGATTTCTTACTTTTAGGGCTTGACCTGGCTCTTAAGCCGGGCCTTAAAACTCTGGAGTTCTCTGCTTATAAAGAGAAAAATCTAATCAGCCAGGCAGAGTTTCAGCTGGAAATTATAGCGCGAGATTTTCCTAAAAAAGAGCTGACTGTAGACCAGAAATACGTTACCCCGCCAAAAGAAGTCCAGGAAAGGATAAAAAGAGAAGCTGAACTGCTGGCTGAGATTTACCAATTTAGTTCTTCTGAATGGCTGGCCAGTGGACCTTTTGTCTTGCCCTGTGAGGGAAAATTGTTTCCTAATTTCGGACAGCAGCGGATTTACAACCGGGTGCCGAGGTCAGTACATTCTGGCGTTGATATCGCTGTTCCCACTGGTCATCCGATAAGAGCTACCAACAGCGGCCGGGTAGTCCTGGCTTCAGACCTTTATTTTTCCGGGAAGACAGTCATCATTGACCACGGTCTCGGTCTTTTTTCCACTTACTGCCATCTGTCCCGGATTCTGGTCAGAAGGGGTGAAACCGTTAAAACCGGTCAGGTTGTAGGAAAAGCCGGCTCTACTGGCCTTTCCACCGGACCGCATCTACATTGGGCTGTTAAGATATACGAAGCCCGAGTTGACCCGCTGTCCCTTCTTGAACTTGAGTTTTAAGCTTTAGATTTTTGTTCACTTCAACTCTTCAGGTATTTATCCAGCCAGTCCAGGACAGTCTGCCACCATAGTCGGGCATTCAGCGGCTTTTGCACGAAGTGATCTTCATCAGGAAAGTATAAAAATCTGCTGGGAACTCCCATCCGCTGCAGGGAAGTAAAAAACTGCAGTCCCTGTTCGAGAGGAACGCGGTAGTCGTTAGCGCTGTGTATGACCAGAGTTGGGG
This sequence comes from Candidatus Aminicenantota bacterium, assembly GCA_014359965.1. Classification (GTDB taxonomy): domain Bacteria; phylum Acidobacteriota; class Aminicenantia; order Aminicenantales; family Saccharicenantaceae; genus Saccharicenans. The sequence goes on along the minus strand of JACIYK010000031.1, from coordinate 13,904 downwards.
TTTTGAAATTCTGCACGTAGTAGCTGGGAGAAAACTTCTGGTACATTTCCGGATTGGTCCAGGGTGTGCCGCGGAACTCCCATTCAGGGAACCAGAGCTCTTCGGTAGCTCCGTATTCTGAGCGAAGGTCAAAAACACCTGAATGACTGACCAGGCAGTCAAAGATATCGGTTTGCCCAGCGATCCAGTTAATCAAGTATCCGCCGTAAGAAGCTCCCGCAGCCCCCAGTTTCTCGCGGTCAATGAAGGCATAATTTTTGTGCAGATACTCCACGGCTTTTATAATGTCGCGGTAGGGCTTTCCACCCCAATCACCGCTAATGGAATCAGTGAAGTCCTGACCGTAGCCAGTGCTGCCATGAAAATTAACCATGGCCACTACGTAGCCACGCGCCGCAAACATCTGGGCATTCCAGCGGTAGTGAAAATTATCAGACCAGGCATTCTGGGGACCCCCATGAATGAGCATGACTAGCGGATATTTTTTGTCCGGGTCAAAGAAAGGTGGCTTAAGCAGAAGACCATGGACTTTATCGCCCTCTGATTCAAACCAGAAATCCTCTGCTGGGTTCATTTCCAGGCTGGCCAGAAGTTCGGCGTTAACCGCAGTCAGAGGTCTGAGCCTTTTACTGGACAGGTCTATGGCATATACATCGTTGGGATGGTTCAAGGATTGCTTCAAGGCAAAGATGGTCTGACCGTCGGGTGAGATGCGGAGACTGCTTAAAAAATGGCCATCCAGAATTTTTTCCACTTTTCCGGTGGCTACTGTCAGTTTGAAAAGTGCAGTTCGGGCTTTTTCCTCACAGAGAAAATAGATGGCTTTACTGTCTGGGGCCCAGATGAACTCACTCAACGAATAATCCAGTTTTTCGGTCATATTCCGGAATGTCTTTTTCTGCCGGTCGTAAAGGATAAGAGCCAGCTTATCAGCTTCAAAACCCGGCCTGGCCATAGCCCGGTAGGCTAAGTAGCGGCCATCAGGAGAATACTTCGGGTCAATGTCATTGGCCCGGCTGACAGTCAGCTTTTCGAGTTTCTGACCATCCGGAGTGGTGAGAAAAATATCGTTGTTGGTGCCGAGACCAAGCCTAAATTCTGGGTCTACGTTGCGGACAAAGGCAATTTCCTTCTCATCTGGTGTAAAACAAAAATCAAGTTCACCGCCAAGAGCGATGGGCGGTGTATCATAATCACCAGGGGTCAGGTCGAGCGGCTGGCTGCCATCGAGCGGCATGAGAAAAAGATGGCTTCGGGTACCATCAAACCAGGAGTTCCAGTGGCGAAAGAGCAAATGGTCGTAGATTCTGGCCTTTACTTTGCTTTTTTCCTGCTCTTCAAACTTTTTTCGGTTTGCCGAGAGGTCAGGTAGGTCAGGGAAAACTGAGCTAGTGACCAGCAAGGATTTTCCAGACCTTGACCAGGCAAAAGAGCCGACACCTCCAGGGAAATCAGTCAGTTTTCGTGCCTCCCCACCAGAAGCTGGCATTATCCACACTTGCAATGAACCGCTTCGGCTGGAAATGAAAGCCAGGCTTTTACCATCAGGTGACCAGCGGGGGAAGAAATTGGCCCCTGGTCCGGTGACCAGTGGTTTAATCTCGCCAGTCTCAGTGGACACTTGATAGATATCACTCTGGCCGCGGTTGGCTTCCAGGTCCATAACCGTGATTACCAGAGCCAGTTTTTTCCCGCAGGGCGAAAGCTGGGGGTCTGAAATTCTTTTTATTTTAATGAAGTCATCAAAGGTCAGGGCCTTTTTGCTCTGTCCGGGAAGCTGGTTTAAAATGAGCAGGTATCCCAAAATTAGAAAATAAACTATTCTCACTTGTTTCTGGTACATAGGGCCTCCTTTCGATATTTGATTATTAACAAAGGATCCTTTCCATCAGATTTTGATTATATCTTAATTAGCTTAATTGTTAAAAATTATAATTATGGTGAAAATAAAGTCCACCGACTAAAGTTGGCTTATTCATTGATGAGGGTAGTGATTCTTTTGCTTTTCTAAAATATAATTTAAAATAAATTACTGTTTGGGATGATAAGATAAACTAAAAGAAATGAATTTTCGTAATAAATTAAAAAGAGTAGACCGGTTTAAAGGCTAAAATTGATGTCTATAGAACTCAACAACATTCATTTTTCCTACGGTCAGGTAAAGGCTCTGAACGGTGTAAGTTTGCAGATTGGCGGGGGAGCGACTGGTTTGCTGGGACCAAACGGCGCGGGCAAAAGCACCCTGATTAAAATTATGCTTGGTTTCCTGGCACCAGACCAGGGCGAGGGTAAAGTCCTTGGCTATGATATAAAAAGCGAACAAAAGCTCATCAGACAGGCAGTTGGTTACATGCCAGAAGATGAGTGTTACATACCGGACATGGACGCCGTAAGCTTCACCGCTTATCTGGGTGAACTTTCTGGTATGCCCCGCCAGGAAGCCATGAAAAGGGCGCATGAGGTCCTTTTTTATGTTGGTCTGGGAGAAGCCCGTTACCGGCTGGTGGAAACCTATTCTTCAGGCATGAGGCAGCGGTTAAAACTGGCCCAAGCTCTGGTTCATGACCCGAAACTTCTGTTTTTGGATGAACCTACTTCTAACCTGGACCCATCCGGCCGGCAGGAAATTTTGGAACTAATTGGTGAAATTGCCTCTGTCAAAGGGATTTCTGTCTTGCTTTCCTCTCATATACTTTCCGACATTGAAGCCATCTGCGACCAGGTAATAATCCTCAACCAGGGTGAAGTAGCTGCCAGCGGTTCTTTGGCGGATTTGAAAATGGTAAATTACCGGCTTTATGAACTGAAGGTAAAAGGCGAGCTGGATGGCTTCCGCCAGGAGCTGGAAGCAAGAGCCTGCCGGCTGGAAGAAACTGAAGATAAAATTATTAAAATTTTCACTCCGCCAGATTTTGACCCTATGGAAATTTTTCGGGCAGCCGCCCGATATAAACTTCAGGTCCGACAATTTGTGCCCAGCCAGACTTCTCTGGAAGAACTATTCGCCAGAGTCGTAGGAGTGGATTGATGACCACTATCAGAGAAAAGGGATACCACCATTGGGACGGCCAGTTTAAAGAAAACTTTCGTCCTTTTTGGCCTATCATAAGAACCGGCATAAAGCTCGCTTTTCAGAGAAAAAAATTTAAACCACTTTTTGCTGCCTCGTTTATTCCGGCTTTTGCCTATGCCGCCGGTATATACATCTCTGAGCGGCTGGAAGATTTTAAATCTATGGGCAGCGGACTGGAAAAATTTTTGCAGATTAACCCGGCATTTTTTAAATCCTACCTGACCCTAGATTTTACTTATTTTATGATTCTTCTGCTGATGTCGGTTGGTGGGGCAGGCTTAATTGCTGATGATTTCCGCCACCAAGCTATTCAGCTTTATTTTGCCCGGCCTCTGGAGAAAAAAGATTACCTGCTGGGGAAAGCCGGGGTGGTGGCCTTTTTTGTTGGCTGTCTGACTCTGGTCCCGGCCTTGATTTTATTCATCCTGAAGCTTCTTTTTTCAGGTAGCTTCAGGCTGCTGGTAGAATACCCGTGGTTAATTTTATCCATCATCCTCTTTTCAGCACTGGTCATGATGTTCTTTACCGCCTTAATTCTGCTGTGTTCGTCCCTTACTAATAACCGAAACCAGGCGATTGCTTTGATGTTCAGTATTTATTTTCTTTCCAGCATCTTGAGTGGGGTATTATTCCTCATTTTCCGCTCCCCTTATGCTCTGCTCTTATCTCTTAAACTGAACCTGGACCAGGTGGCAGCCGGGTTTTTCCTAGTCAAACCGTCCCGTGAACTGCCCTGGTATTTATCATTTCTGGTGCTTTTGGCGTTTGTTGCTTTTTCCTATTTTCTGGTTAGCAAAAAGGTCCGCAGTGTGGAGGTTATAAAGTGACGGCTGTGATTGAAGCCCGGAATCTTTCACGCTGGTACGGAAACGTCCTGGGCATTAGCGAAGTTACCCTGGACATAGAGCCAGGGATAACCGCTCTGCTGGGCCCAAATGGAGCCGGCAAATCGACTTTTATGAAAATTGTTACTGGTCAGTTAAAGCCAAACATTGGTCAGGTCAGGATTTTCGGTCAGAAGGTCTGGAATAACCGGGAGATTTTCTGGCGCCTAGGTTTTTGTCCGGAAGTGGATTCTTTTTACGAGGGATTGAACGGCCTGGAGTTCCTGACCGGGCTTCTTGTTCTTTACGGCTTTTCTCCGGCCGAAGTTCAAGAGCGAGCCTGGAGAGCCCTGGAGCTGGTAGAACTTAAAGAAGTGGCCAGACGTCCGATAAAAAGCTACAGCCGGGGTATGAGACAGAGGATAAAAATCGCCCAGGCTCTGGCCCATGACCCCGAAGTCCTGATTCTTGACGAACCGCTTAACGGGCTTGACCCGCTGAGCAAGAGAAAGGTTATCAGGCTAATTAAAGAGCTCAAGAATGCTGGCAAAACCATCGTGGTTTCCAGCCACGTTCTACCAGAAGTTGAAGCTATGACTTCAGAAATTGTCCTGATTCATCAGGGAAAAATCTTGGCCCGCGGAGACCTCCATTTTATTAGGGAACTTCTCGACCAGCATCCGCACATGATCAGGATTAAGTCACCTCATTACCGGGAACTGGCCAGGAAATTAGCTGCTGAGGACTACGTTTTAAGCATAACTTTTGAACCGGAAAATTCAGCTGTAACCTTTGAAACGCATCAACGGGACTGGTTTTTTGAACGTCTCAATCAGTTGGTGCTGGAGTCTGACTGCCGGATTGAAGAAATAACCTCTCCGGATGATAATCTGCAGGCCGTGTTTGATTATCTGGTAGGAAAATGACATGATGAAGGAAATTATCAGAGTATTTTCTTTTTATTTTTATCAGGCCAGAAAAACCAGCCGGACCAAGACTTTTTTCTGGTTAAGCACAGCTGCCATCCTGATGGCCCTGCTCATCAGAACTTATAGGATAGCCGGAAACTGGACAGAAAGCGGGCAGGTTATTTTTCAGAATTTTTTAATGACTTTTTTCCTGCAGTTTTTAATCGTGCTCATGGCCTTGTTTTACGGCACGGCTATCGTCAGTGAAGAACTGGAGAACCGAACCATGCCTTACCTGACCTCCAGGCCTCTGGCCCGTCCGGCCATCATCCTGGGCAAATTTCTAGCCTATTTCTGTCTAAGCAGCCTGATGTTGCTTTTTTCTGTTTTTATTTCTTATCTGATCTTGAATCTTGACAGTAAGTTTTCCTTTTCCAGCATATGGACAGTGCTCAGTTACTTTCTGGTTCTGCTACTCGGGTTGGCAGCCTATCTTTCTTTCTTCAATTTTCTGGGCGTCTGGCTCAAAAAACCAGTCCTGGTTGGATTGGCTTTTGGCTTTGGCTGGGAAAGCATCATTCAGTATTTTCCTGGTACCACCCAGAAACTGTCCATTGCCCATTACCTGAAATCACTCCTGCCTAGGTACACTACCAGCAGCGGCAAACTTGGGTTTCTGTTTATCAGACTGGAACCAACCAGGCCATGGCTGGCCGTCCTGGTGCTGTCTGGCGTGGTGGCTGTCTTTCTTCTGTTGTCCTGCGCTCTTTTCAGTTATAAAGAATACCTTTATGAAGAGTGAAGAAGCTAATGACCAGCTGCTAATTAATTGAGCCAGGATGATTAACTTAGCCAAATCAGTTCAGGTAGTCTATGAAATAAAGTAGCCAGAGTTTAAATAGCTGGAGTAGCGGCGTGGTGTGAGGTTAAAATCCATTAGTGCCTCTGGAGGGATGCTTTGTTATCAGCTTCTAAACTGAGAATATTATTTACCCTACATTTCTTGCAACCAAAGTTAGCGATTTAAAATAAGCTAGTTATTTACTCTAAGCGAAATTTTTCGGGGTTGGTTTGTCTTCCTGAAATAAACAAAATGAATAACGGCCTCTTTAGCAGACAAAATTGATTTTTTAATCCAGAGCAAAAAGTTTGATCTTGAACAATTACAGCCGAAAACTTTATACTTTTTTGGAATTTTTTTATATCCCTATTCCTATCCCTTTGCCTTTTGGCAGGTCTTTTGTCCGTTCCTTCAGAGCTTTGGCCAGTTGGTCAATAATTTCATCTTTAAGGCTCAGGTAAATTTTGACGTATTGGTCCGTGGAAGTAATTTCCAGGGCGTTGAGGACCTGAGTGATTTCTGGGAACTCGCCGGCCAGACCAAGGGCCAGAGCTTTAAGACCGATCAGATTTTCAGCCATTTTCTGGTGCTGAGTTTTGTCCTGAGCATAAAGCTTTATTTCGGCTGAATAGAGCTTGTTTCGGTAATCAGAAAAGGCCGAAAAATATCTCAGGTTGTCCCACATCTTAAATTGGGGATTTTGGGCCGCCGCCTGGTTTAAAAGCTCGGGTGGCAGGCTGATGAAGCTAAAGGTCATAGCCTTAGTATTTATGTCTTTAAGATATGTTTTTATGTCTTTACGGCTGAGAATATTTGATGTTTTCTTTTTGTAGACGTCTATGATTTTCTTGATACTTTTTTCTGAACCTATGGCAAGGTTTGAAGAATCAAGGAAAGCGGTGCAGATGACGGCCGATTCTTCAATTTCCACCATGGGGAAAAAAGGAACGCCCTCGTAGTATTCCAGGGTTGAATCCTTTTCTGTTTCAGCTGGTAGCAATTTTTCTTCCTGATATTTGAGATTAACTAGCATCACAGCATTTTCGGCCGCTTTCTTCACGTCTCCGGTAATCGCCAGAGCCAGGAAGTATACGTCCTTGTTCAGGTCCACAAAAGAGGAAATCTTTTTCTGGTAAGGTTGAAGTTCTGGTTCCTGTTCCAACATAGCTCGAAAACGCGGCAGGTGGACGATTTTATTCCAGTCCAGCACCATAAAAGCCGACGTGTCGGAAGGAAGCAGGGTAAGCATATCCTGACCGGAGGCACTTCCGGCTACCGGGATCCTGGCTTCAGGAGTGCAGCTTGAAAGGATGACAAGGGCGCTCAGAATTACAAATGACCAGGCACCGAGTTTTTTAATTTTCATAGTTAGTCTCCTAATTTCTATATACGAAATTAATATCCATCTGGTTTATTCTTCTTTTATGATAACAGAATTCAGCTGCAAGCTAAAAGGGAAAAGTTTATGTTGAAAGTCCAGGGCCTTTTGGTTTTAAATAGAATAAACATGAAGAAGATAATGACCAAGAAATCGGGAGGGAAAATGAAAAAGCAGGCATTATTCTGGCTGATAAATTTATTTTTAGTTCTTCTTTTTTTAATCCCGGCCGAAGCCTTTACGGCAGAAGAATTTCCCCAGATTTTACCGCTCAGGGAACAGGCCCGGATTTATAACTCTTGGCTAGAGAAAAGGCTGGAGATCATCCTGCCAGAAATAATGAGGCGGGAAGGGATTGATATGTGGGTGGTAATCTGCCAGGAATATAACGAAGACCCAGTCTACCTGACATTGGTGCCCTTTGAAAGTCTTTCTGCTCGCCGGCTTTCTATGCTGGTTTTTTATGACCGAGGGCCGGAAAAGGGACTGGAAAAATTTAATGTTGGCCGTTATCCCATAGGTAAATTTTACCCGGCTCTCTGGGACCCTTCCAGGCAGCCGGACCAGTGGCAGGCATTGGCTGATTTGATTAAGGCCCGAAACCCAAAGAAGATTGCTGTCAACGAATCGGGTACTTTTGCTTTTGCTGATGGCCTGAGCCACACCAACCATCAACTTCTGATAAGGTATCTCGACCCTCAGTTGAGCCAGAGGCTGTGTTCCGGAGAAAAAATAGCCGTCGGCTGGCTTGAAAGAAGGCTACCAGAAGAAATAGAAGTTTACCATCATTTAGCCAGTATAGCCCATCACTTGATTAAAGAAGCTTTTTCTACCAGGGCTATCACTCCGGGTGTAACTACCACGGAAGATCTGGAATGGTGGTTCTGGGAAAAGATCCGCTCACTCGGTCTTCAGACCTGGTTTAGGCCCTCGGTAGAAATTCAAAGAGCCAAGTCTTCAGCTTACCAGGATAACGTTATCAGAGCTGGTGACCTTTTACACTGTGATGTGGGCATTACTTACCTGAGACTGAACACTGATCATCAGGAACTGGCCTATGTTTTAAAGCCTGGCGAGAAGGAAGCGCCTGCTGGTCTGCAGGAGGCGCTGGCGCGGGCTATCCGGGTGCAGGATATTTTAACGGCCGAATTTGTAGCCGGCCGAACAGGAAACCAGATCCTGACCGCTGCACTGAAAAAAGTCAGAGAAGAAGGTTTAAAAGCCAGTATCTACACTCATCCGCTTGGCTTTCATGGACACGCCGCCGGGCCGACCATCGGACTCTGGGACAAACAGGAAGGTGTGCCTGGTCAGGGTGATTATCCGCTTTATTATGATACCTGTTATTCCATTGAGCTGAACTGCCGTTCTCTGGTGCCAGAATGGGATAATCAGGAAGTGGTCATAGGAGTGGAACAGGATGCTTCTTTTACTAAGGTGGGTGTTGTATATCTTGATGGCCGGCAAACCAGGTTGCACCTTATTCGCTGAAGTCAATTTTTGCTAAATTAGATTTCATCAACTGGAAAACTAAGCTGGAGGTCAGGTAATTAAAGAACTTGGAAAGCCGGTGACCAAGGCGAGCAAAAAATAATTTTAAAAAATTGTTTTTGAATCAGAGCAGAAAAATTTTTAGAACTTTCTTTGGAGTAAAGGCAAGTTATTTAGCCCGCAGGGAAAGGCAAGGCGGTAGGAAAGCTCTTTCAAACTAAATAAAAATCAAATGAAAAAAATAAGAAAAAAGTGGGAGAAAGAACATGAAAAAAGGCACCTCTATTCCTAAGAAAAAAAGAGAAAAGGCTATTCTTCTTGTTCTGCTGGTCATGCTGTTTACCGGCTTTAGTTGGTTGCTGGCCAGCCCGGAAAAGGCCAATTATGAGCTGGCTTCGCGCTGGACACCAGCCAAGGTGGCTAAACTGGTTTTTGACCTGCGTGTGGACGCCAAATGGCTGAAAAATGGAGACTGTTTCTGGTACACATACGAAACACCAGCCGGTAAAAACTGGTATCTGGTGGACCCAGTCACGCGGCAGAAGAAGCCGCTTTTTGATAACGCTACCATGGCGGCGGAGTTAACTCGTATTCTTCTTACTCCCTACGATGCCCAGCATCTGCCCATTAAAAACATCAAGTTTGTTAAAAACGAGAAAGCTATTCAGTTTGAAATTGAAGTTCCTCTGGACAATGACGTCCAGGTAGAAGGCCAAGTGATGAAAGTCCGGGAGCTGGAAAAGAGGTTTATGGACCGGGAAAAAGAGAAAGAAAAAGAACAAGACACAGAAGTTAATAAAACCAGGGAGGAAAAGCCCAAAGAACCAGAAAAAAAATCCAAAGTTCTGGGTTTTGAATACGACCTAGGCAGCGGGCGTTTAACTCTGCTGAAAGATTATCAACCTCAGCCCAGAAGACCTCGCTGGGCTTCTATCTCTCCAGATGGTCAGTGGGTGGTTTTTGCCAGGGGACACAACCTCTTCCTGATGGACGCCGAAAATTATGCTAAGGCTTTGAAGAAAGCAGATGATAAAAGTATTAAAGAAATACAACTAACGCAGGATGGTGAAGAATATTACAGCTTTGCCCGCCGTCTGCGCGATGAAGACAAAAAAGAGCTGCAGAAAGAAGAAAAAGACCGAAAAGATTACCGTGTTCCGGCTATCATGATTTTCTGGTCTAAAGATTCCAGAAAATTTGCCTGTATCCGGCAGGATGAAAGGAAGGTAGGTGAGCTGTGGGTCATCAACAGTCTGGCCAATCCCCGACCAGTTCTGGAAACCTACAAATATGGTATGCCAGGGGAAGAGAATCAGCCTCAGCCGGAAATTTTGGTTTTTGATGTGGCTACCAGAAGCAGGGTCAAAATTAAAGCAGAGAAGTTTAAGGATCCTGCTTACAACATTTTTACTGCTCCCAGAAAAGCTACGGACAATGACCCGGACAACCCGCCACCTGTTTGCTGGGTTTCCGACAATTCAGATAAACTTTACTTCGGCCGCCAGACCCGTGACCTGCATGGTTATGAAGTTTGTCTGGCTGATACTTCAAGCGGTGAGGTTAAGGTACTAATCAGCGAGAGACTCAACACCTATGTTGATTATCAGCCGTTGTTCTTGCTTCACGGTGGCAAAGAACTCCTGTGGTGGTCAGAAAGAGATGGCTGGGGACATTATTACCTTTACGATGGAGAAGGACGTCTTAAAAACCAGGTAACCAGGGGGGAGTTCAATTGTCAGGGTGTGGTGCAGGTGGACGAGAAAAACCGGGTCCTTTACTTTCTGGCCTGCGGCCGGGAGAAGGGCGAAGACCCGTATTACACCCACCTTTACCGGGTTGGACTTGACGGCAGCAACCTGAAAAATTTAACACCTGGAAATTATAATCATACAGTTTCTATGTGCGACTCAGCCAGGTATTTTGTGGTGAATTATTCCCGGGTGGACACAGCTCCCAAATCCGAACTTTATGAAGCCAGTGGGAAGAAGCTTCTGGATTTAGAAAGCACCGATGTTTGCAGACTCTTGGAAGCTGGTTTTAAATTTCCTGAACCGTTTACTGTGAAGGCGGCTGATGGTATTACTGACCTTTACGGAGTGATGTACAAGCCTTTTGATTTTGACCCCAACCGCAAGTATCCGATAATTGCTTATGTTTATCCTGGCCCGCAAACAGAAAGCGTTTCCAAAAGTTTTTCGCCCCGGAACCAGAATATTGCTCTGGCACAACTTGGCTTCATCGTCATTGAAGTGGGTAACCGTGGTGGAAGCCCCATGCGTTCCAAATGGTACCACAATTATGGTTACGGTAACCTCAGGGATTATGGTCTGGCTGATAAAAAATACGCCATTGAGCAGCTGGCGGCCAGGCATCCTTTTATTGACCTCAACCGCGTAGGCATTTATGGTCATTCCGGCGGAGGTTTTATGACGGCAGCTGCACTTCTAGTTTACCCAGACTTCTTTAAAGTGGGCGTGGCCTCTTCCGGTAACCACGAAAACAACATTTACAACCGCTGGTGGAGTGAAAAACACCATGGAGTAAAAGAGGTGGTGGACAAAGATGGTAACATAAAGTATGAATACAGCATTGAGAAAAATTCCGAGCTGGCAAAAAACCTCAAAGGGCACCTTTTGCTGACGACCGGTGATATTGATGATAACGTCCATCCCGCTAACACTTTCCGTCTGGCGGCTGCTTTGATTAAAGCTGGTAAGCGGTTTGATTTCTTCATCTTTCCGGGTCAGAGGCACGGCTACGGAGACATGAATGATTACTGGTTCTGGATTAGGGCTGATTATTTTGCCCGCTACCTGCTGGGAGATTTTTCTCAGTCTGTAGATCTGGTGGAACTTCAGAGAGAAAGGGAACAGACTGGTGAGAAAAAGAAAAAGTGAGATGCTTTAGAAGAAGAGAGTCCTGGTTAAATATGCTGGCCGGTGCGGGATTAGATTTTTCTGCTAAAATTAACTATCTAAAAAAAATTAAATAGCGAGGCAGTCAGAAATCGGAGGTTTCCATGACCTTGGACGAGATAATTAAGAGCCGGCGCAGTATCAGACGCTATCTTGACCGTCCGGTGGAAAGAGAAAAAATTATCGCCTGCCTGGAAGCCGCTCGGCTGGCTCCCTCCGCCGAAAATTCCCAGCCCTGGCGGTTTCTGGTGGTTGATGACCCCGAGCTTAAAAATCAGCTGGCCGAGAAAGCCTTTTCTGGTATCTATTTACCCTGCCGGTTTGCCGCTCAGGCACCGGTACTGGTGATTTTGCTGGCTAGGCTGGACTTGCTAGCCAACGTCTTCGGCCGCGTCATTCAGGGTACGCAGTTTTATCTTTTAGACCTTGGTATAGCCGGTGAACATTTTGTGCTCAAGGCCGAAGAATTAGGCCTGGGCACCTGCTGGATTGGCTGGTTTAATCAACGGGCGGTAAGGAAGTTCCTTAAAATTCCTCGTACGTACAGGCTGGTAGCTATGTTGTCGGTTGGCTATCCGGCCAGCCGGCCGCCCGGAGAACACAGGAGAAAAAAGCTGGAAGAAATTGCCTGGTTCAATAAGATTAAAGAAAGTGAAGGTTAAAAAAATATAACCTAATGCAGAAGAAAATGAATGGCTTTATCAGCTTATAAAAAAGCATGAGGAGAAAGAATTTGTTAATTTTTCTGGCGGTTGTTCTGCTTGTTTATGGCACGGTAAATGGCTATATCTTCTGGCGCCTGCTTCAGGCTTTTTCTTCTCAGCCCTGGCTTAAAGCCATCTTCCTGCTGAGTTTCCTGGTTTCCATGCTGTCCTTTCCCCTGGGAAGGATTATTAACAGCCATTTCCAGCGCCATTTTTCTGAAAAGCTGGTTTCCTTTGGTGCCTACCACTTGGCTCTGATGATTTATCTTCTGCTACTTCTGCTGGCCAGAGATCTACTCAGGGGAATGGTCCGCTTAGGTCGGATTTCGCCAGAAGCCGTGTCCTGGCTGTCTGTCAAACAACCGGCTGGTTTTATCTTCATAACCGCCGTTTCTCTTTTGATAATCTTTCTGGGACATCTAAACGCCATAAACCCGAAGCTAAAAACCCTGGACCTTTGTATTCCCAAGGAAGCTCCGGCTGTTGGTGAGCTAAAGGCAGTTTTAGTTTCGGATATTCACCTTGGCGTGATCAACCGGTCTGAGCGTCTGAGCCGGCTGGTAGAAAAAATCAACGCCTTAAAACCAGATGTTGTCTTTTTGGCTGGAGACATTGTGGATGAGGCTGTTTCCCGGGAAGAAGAGGAGAAAATGGTAGGCTGTTTAAAAGCTATTAAAGCACCGCATGGGGTCTATGCCTGTCCCGGAAATCATGAATATTATGGCGGTTTTGCCCGCAACATCTCTTATTTAGAAAAGGCTGGCGTCCAGATTCTTCTGGACAGAGCAGTGAGGGTAGGTGATTGTTTGTATGTCATCGGCCGAAAGGACTGGACAGCCGTAAGACAGGGTGAGACCAGACTTTCCCTTAAAGAAATAATTAGCCGAGATAAAGTGAACCTTTCTTGGCCGGTTGTTGTGCTCGACCACCAGCCTCTGTATTTGGAGGAAGCAGCTTCAGCTGGCGTTGACCTGCAGCTTTCTGGACATACCCACGCCGGTCAGCTTTTCCCCTTAAATCTAATCAACAGGCTGGTTTATGAAAAAAACTGGGGATATCTGCGCAAGAACCAGACTCATTTTTATGTTTCTTCAGGCAGCGGTACTTGGGGGCCTCCCGTGCGTACCGGCAGCCATTCCGAACTGGTGGTCATAAATTTATCGTTTGGTCAGAAGTAAATGCTAAGTGGTTAATACTTTCAAGGTACCAGAAGGACCCAAAATCAAATTAATTTGTTCTGGCTTTTTTCTGGTCGTAACGGTGGATTATCTCCTCTGTAATGTCAAAGGAAGGATGAAAATAAATAAGACCTGAGGCACTCAGGTCAAAAACCAGATCATAACCCTTTTCTTTAACCAGTTCATCAACTACCGCCAGCATTTCTTCCCGTATTTTCTTAATAAGCTGGCTTTTGAATTGTTCAAAATCTGCTGAAGCTTCCTGCTCATATTTATGACGGGCAGCTTCTTTCTGGTCAATCTCTAGCTGAAGCTGATTAATAGCTTCAGGGCTGAGGGTAAGCTTCTGGTTGGCTAGACGGTCCTTTAATTTCTTGATTTCTTCGTTTCTTTTCTTTATTTCCTCTTTTATTGCCTGTTCTTTCTCCTGCAGGATCGAAACTACCTTTTTACCCTCGACCGATTGTTCGAAGGCTTTCTGGGAGTTAATCACGGCCACTTTCAAATTCGCCTGAGCGGTTAGGGGTGAGGAAGTGACAACAAAAAATAAAATAAGAGCTAAGGTATTAAGTCTGGCTTTTAAGTTAGCCTT
>JACIYK010000309.1 GCA_014359965.1 Candidatus Aminicenantota bacterium | reverse complement strand
GATACAAATTTCGGCTGAACATAAATTGAATCTCGGGTACTTAAAAGAAAAGATATTTGAATTACTGCCGAGAAGTTCAGCCACAGCGGAGACGGCTACGGAGGCAGAAAAACCGTTTAAAATAGCTATCGTTGGGCGCATAAACGTGGGAAAATCTTCTCTGGTAAACCGTTTGTGCGGGGAAGAAAGGCTATTGGTAAGTGAGATTCCAGGTACCACCAGAGACAGTGTGGATACCTTAATCATCCGGAATCAGAAGACCTTTTGTTTGGTTGATACAGCAGGCATAAGAAAATTAAGCGGTACCAAAGATTCCCGGGAAAAAGCTGGTATCATCAGGGCAAAAAGGAACATCGAGGAAGCAGATGTTATCTGTCTGGTTCTGGATGTGCAGGAATTCCCCACGCGTCAGGATGCCCACATTGCCACTCTGGCTTATCAATCTGGTAAGCCTTTAATCATTGCTTTAAACAAGTGGGACCTAGTGGAAAAAGATAAAGTTAAGGCGGATGAAGTGCGGCAGCTGGTTTTTAGGCGCCTCCATTTTGTGGACTATGCACCTCTTATTTTTGTTTCTGCCAAAACCGGGCAGCGAGTGGTAAAAATCCTAGACCTGGCGGAAGAAGTTTATCAGTCAGCATCAAAAAAGGTGGAGACTTCAGCCTTAAACCGCTTCTGGGAAAAATTTTCTCAGGAATATCCGCCCAAAACCAGGGATGGATCAACCCTTAAGATTAAGTATGTGGTACAGAAAGGGGTGCGGCCGCCAACGTTTGTCTTTTTTGGCCACAGCCGGAGCTCTCTATTGCCTTCTTATGAAAAATTCCTGGCAGATGTCTTCCGGGAACAATTTGGCTTCATTGGCACACCTATTCGCTTTCAGTTGAGAAAAAGTTAGGGAAAGCAATGTTTTCTGCTCTTTTTAATTATAAAACTTGCCTTCATAAAAAGAACACATGCTTCTACAGGCTGATTTTTAAGTTCTATTTTTTCTTGACTTTATCTCCATATTCTTATATAAAATAAATCTAACTATGCTGAGACCAGGAGTTTAAGGAGGTCATGATGTCTCGTAAGAGGATAAACGGCTTGGCAGTTATCCTTTTAGCCTTAGCTGTTCTTGTAACCTCAACCAGTTGCGAGAAGCTAAAGGTTAACAATCTAAAGGCTAATTATCATTTCAAAAGAGCCAACAGCCTCTTTAAAGAAGGCAAATACCGCAATGCCGTGGCTGAGTACGAATTGGCTCTTAAGTACAAACCGGACCTGGTTCAGGCTTACCGGTACATCGGAGAGAGCTATAAACAACTTTACAAGCCAGGTGTAGAATCTGCTTTGAACAAAGAATTGGAAAAGAAAGCTATTGAAGCTCTCACAAAAGCTCTGGAGATTGAACCTAACAACAAAGATATTATCCTTTCTCTGGGTGATATGTACGATAAGCTGAGAAACTTCAAAGAAGCAGAGAAGCTCTATCTCCGAATCCTTGAGCTTGACCCTCAGAACATGGATAATTTCTACGTAGTGGCAGAATTTTATAGCCGCTATGCTGGTGAGGTGCCTGATGCGGCTAAAAAAGCAGAAACCATGTATCTGCGTCGTATTGAAGCTGATCCGGAAAACCCCTTGGGCTATGCTTATGCCGCTAACTATTATGAACATTTACCAGTTTCCCAACAGAATTTAGAGCAGTCGATTGAAAATTTTGACAAAGCTAACATGTTCTGGGAAAAGAGAATCGCTCTTGACCCTGAGA
>JACIYK010000308.1 GCA_014359965.1 Candidatus Aminicenantota bacterium | reverse complement strand
CTGCCTGTCTAAAGCTTCCGTGAATGATAAAAATAGGCCGGCGAAAGTTCCAGTCCAGAAATATCATGGCTGGGAAATAAGGACAGATTTGGTAGACGGAAAGATTCAGTACCGCCCGATAGAAAACAATTCAGTTGATTTTATTCTGGATGAAAATTGTCAGGTCAAAGACCTGAAAATAAAAGTTAACGACCGGGAAATTGTATACCATCGCGTGGAAAAAGTGGTGGAAAACGGCCAGATCGAAAAGAATGACCTTTTCGCCTACATACTATACGATCCAGAGATTGTTAAGGGCTCGACTATGGACCCGGAAGAGTTATTGTTTAAATTTTACAGGGGAAAAATTTCTCTGTTCATAAATGCTGATTACCCTTTGTATCCGACTCTCAAATTAACGACCGATAAGCTGGGGCTTAAGCTGCCGCACAGAACTTTTGTTGTGCTGAGTGGTTTCGGTGGCGCTGTTCACGAATTCTTTTGCTACCTTGAAAGAGAAAACGCCGCGGATGAGATAAATAGTTCCGATCCCTGTTTGCTTTCCTTTGAACAGGCTCTGGAGATTCACTATAAGGATCAGAATTCCACGGCTTTGAAAGATCTTGGAGAAAAGTATGCCCGTCGGCTTGATTATGAGAAAGCGGAAAAAGCCTACATTAAAGCTTTTAGCTTACCCGAAGAGCATGATTATGAACCTCTGCTTTCTCTCTACTTCAATACTAATCAGATGTCGAAAGCTAAAAAGTTTATTCTGGATGCCCTGGACCGCAGTCCGATGAAGTATGACCTTTATGTGGCACTGGCTCGGGTCTATCTGGCCGAGGGCGAATATGAGAAAGCAGTGTCTGCGGCTCTCGCCGCTCAAAAGCTAAATCCAGAGAAAGGCCTGTTTAAGAGCTATGATGTTCTTGCCCGGGCTTACCTCAAGCAGCAAAAATTTGTGGAAGCCATAGAAGCCTTAAGACGGGCTGCTGTCCTGGCTGAAAAAGAATGTCAGGAAAATCAGGATTTTTTCCGTAGTTTCTTTAACGAGCCGGAGGAGAAAGAGAGAGAGTTCAATTGTAGATTAAGCCGGGTTCCCTACGAGCTGTCTATAATTTACGCTCTGAGTGCCTTAGAAAAATATGAGCAGGCTGAAGAAGGAGCTAAAGCTCTGCTCCAGGTTATGCCTGAAAACCCATTTATTTATGGGTGGCTGGGGCTGGTGAAGGCTGCCCGGGGAGAAAATGGAAAAGCCCTGGAAATGGCTGAAAAATCTCTCTCGCTTTTTAAAAGGAAAGGCATAGGGGCTTCTATTTCTCAGGGTGAGATCTACCCTCTGATTGTTGCCGTCCAGAAGGGGACACCGGCAGAACAGGCTGGCCTGAAAATCGGAGATAGGATAGTGGCAGTAAACAGCCAGGATGTGAGACTCTTGCGCGAGGAGGAAGACCCGACACAGATGGTGGCCAGGATTTTTAAAACCCAGGAAAGAGCTAAACTGTTAATTCACCGCCCGGGCTCCCTGGAGTTAAAGGAAGTTGAAGTCCAGGTTGAAGAATACTGGCCCGAAGAAGCTGGCCCGGTCTTAAAGTTAAAAGAACAGGTGGCTGGTTCTAAAAGAAAGATTGACCTTATATCATTAAGGAAGCTTATGGACGAATTTTACGAAAAGCAACCGTGGCCGTAGAGCCCGGGGAAATGTAGTGACCCGGAGCTTGACAGCTCTCGCCTGGATGCCAGGAAAAAGTTAGTTTCTAAAAATTTCTTATTGCT
>JACIYK010000307.1 GCA_014359965.1 Candidatus Aminicenantota bacterium | reverse complement strand
AACTCTTGCCAGTAGAAACACCGGCTCCCAGGCAAAAATAAGGAGAGACAACCTTGGTGGGCAATAAATCCCAGCGCATATTCAGGTGAAAAGAAAGAGGTTTAATCAGAAACTCACCGCCAGCCTGACCGGTAAAATGGGCCGTCTGGCCACTGCTGGTATCGATCAGATCAAGATTGGCAGAAATTTCGGGAAAGGAGACCTTCATGCTAGACTGCTCGACTGCCAGGCCAAGGCTAAAAGCTCCTTTTTGGCCACCGGGATAATACCGTACTTCAAAACCAAAGTTGTACCCGGGCGCATCAAAAACCACTGTCTGGCTATAACCGCTCTCCACCAGCCCGGGATGGTCAGCCTGAATTTGCTGCAAAAACCTGTCCTTCAGGTCACTTTCCAGAGCATCGCTGACCATGTTTTCCACCAGCCCCTTCACCACGTTCAGCGTCCAGCGCGAATAATGGACGTTAAATTCCCAGTGCCCATCAGCCAGGAGCAGGCCTGAAGTAAAAATTAAAAGCCCGAGAGCCACTAACAGCCTGGTTTTCATCTTAAGCCTCCGTCCAGCCTTTTCTTTTTGCTTATACCACACTTGATAACCGCTTGCAACCTGCGGGGATGTGATTAGCTTTCTTTAACCCAGATATTTTTTGACCCGCTTCTAAACAAAATATTTTCATTTGATTAATATTTTTTATTCTGATATTTTAATTCTTCTGCTGGAGGTAAAAAAATGAAGAAAATAACTCTGGTTGTTTTGCTGGTTTTTCTGGTTTTTTCCGCCGGCACTTTAATGGCCGCCAACCCCAGGGTGCTGATGAAAACCACCAAGGGTGATATCATCATCGAACTTTATCCTGACAAAGCCCCCATTACGGTGAAGAATTTTCTTTCTTACGTGGACGAAAAATTTTATGATGGCACCATCTTTCACCGGGTGATAAAAGGCTTTATGATTCAGGGCGGTGGACTAACCCCGGACCTGAAAACCAAACCAGAGAAGAAACCCCCGATTAAGAACGAAGCCAACAACGGGCTTAAAAACCTGCGCGGAACTATCGCCATGGCCCGGACGGCAGAAATTGACAGCGCTACCTGCCAGTTTTTTATCAACCTGGTAGATAATCCTTTTCTGGACCATGTACCCAACGACCCGGCTCATTTCGGTTATGCCGTCTTCGGTAAGGTTGTACAGGGCATGGAAGTGGTGGATGCCATTGCCAACGTTCCAACCAAAACTCGCTACAACTACCGTGACGTTCCCGTAGAACCGATAGTCATCCTCTCGGTTACCAGGCTTCAGTAATACTTTTTATAAAATAGTAACACTAAAGTTGAGGTCCTGACCCGGGAAGAAGAGAAAGCGGCTGGTACAGATGTTTGAATGGGTGTTTGCTTTTTTACACTTTTTTCTATTCCTGGGGCTGCTACTTTTTTCTGTTTATTCCATAATCCGTGGTCAATGGTTTTCCGGCCTGTTGCTTCTGGCTTTTCTGGTTGCTTATTACCTGGTCGTCCTGCATGCCGCGGTTAAAAAAGAAATAGAACGAAAAAAGAAGAAAAAGAAAAAAAAGACCGGCTGAGTTGAGCACCAACAACCAAGAACTGATTAATATTTCTCCTGGCACGGTAAACTCTAAAAAAACAATATGACACAAATATTTACTGTACAAATTTTGACCTGAAGCTCTGTTCTTTGTGTTATAATCAAAAACTGAATAATCTAACCGGAGTTAAATTAAATAGCGTGAGGTTAAGAATGAAAAAACAAACCCGCTTCTGGT
>JACIYK010000306.1 GCA_014359965.1 Candidatus Aminicenantota bacterium | reverse complement strand
AGAATTTATATACTTTGCCCCGTAGAATGACTACTTCTGGACTACCAAGGTTATCAAACGATTTGATTGGGTCAGCGTTCAGTATCTGCAGGTCTGCGGCTTTTCCAGCTTCTATGGTTCCCACCTCATCTTCCAGACCGAGAATGCGAGACCCGTTTCTCGTGGCGCAGACTATTACTTCCATCGGCTTCATGCCGAGGCGGGCAAAATATTTCATTTCTTCAAAATAAATCTGAGGGTAAAGCTCGCGGTATTCTCCGTTGGCATCAGTCCCGATGCCCATGACGATTTTTCTTTTGTAGGCTTTCTTGAACAGGGTTTCGTGCATGGCCATAGACCAGTGGCGTTTTTCTATGAGAAAACGGTTAATGTCGTTTCGTTGATAACTGGCGTAGTAAGTGTAAAGAGTTGGCACATTGAAGACATGGTTTTTGGCCATCATATCCAGAGTCTCGTCATCCATTTCGTTCAGATGCTCTATGCATTCCACACCAGCCTTGATGGCCACCTTGGTCATGGTCGGGGGAATGGTGTCAGAGAAACCCCCGCCGTGGGCCGTGATGTGAAGGCCGAGCATCTTAGCTTCTTCTACCGCAGCTTTAGCTTCTTCCATCGTAAACTGAGGAGAAATTTTAATATGTTTGAAGCCGGCCGCATACATCTGGCGCACTGCTTTGCGCCATTCCCATGGTCCGTCAACTGCCAGCGAGCCGTGCATGCCGTAGCCGTGTCCGCCGGTGATGGTGATCAGGTCGCCGCACGGGTAAACCCGAATGCTGTCAATGTAACCATTTTTCTGCGCCCGGAGGAGAGCTTGCATGGCTTCCACATGAGAACCAACGTCTCTCACCGCCGTTACTCCGCATCGCAGGTACATGTTCATCAATTGTAGGGCCCTCAACGTAGCCAGGCTGTTGCTGTCCCGGTAATATTCCAGGTCAGAGGTTTCGGTGGTCAGGTGAATATGACAATCAATAAACCCGGGCAGAATCCATTTGCCAGCCGCCTCAATTTTTTCTGCTCCTTCAGGGACTTTAATTTTGCTGGCTGGCCCTGCGGCTTTAATCTTATCTCCTTCAATGATGACGACGCTATTGGCCAGTGGCTCTTTCCCCGTGCCATCAATCAGTGTCCCGCCCACGATGGCTATTAGCTTTGGTTTAACCATCTGGTCATTTGAAACATTTGCTTGAGCAATAAGCTGGGTGGCCAAGGTGAGCATTGCTACCAGAATGAAAATAAAAACGACAACTCCGTTTATCTTCAAAATAAAATTGGATGGTGAATGGCTTTTGCTTTTTACCAGGTGTTTTGATTTTGAAGGATGAAGTGTGCTTTTTAATTCCAATTTTTCCCTCCTGTTCGGAAACTGGATGTTAATATGGTACAAATATTTACTTTTTCAGACAAATAATAATTGCCGTCAAACAGGCTTGAAAATTATGTTAGTTGTTAGAGGAGGTAGCCGGAGAGGTTAAAGAGCAGACAGAGTTCAAGACTTGAATTCAAGTTTGACGCCTGGTACGACCCAGTCAATGTGCACGGGAACGTCGTTTTGCCCGCCCATCCCTTGGCTGTTGCCGTTGGCAAAATGAGCCGAGCCGAAAATTTTCTCCGCTACCAGGGTGTTCCAGCCTTTTTTCGCTACGTACTCGCCAGTGATGTTGGGGTTGGTGCCTATGCCCAGCTCAGCCACAACGTCAAAGTCCTTTCCGCCGAAAATAAGGGGCTTAATTTCCTTTTCAGCATACTGCTGAGCTTCCTCGGTTTCGCCTTTTACC
>JACIYK010000305.1 GCA_014359965.1 Candidatus Aminicenantota bacterium | reverse complement strand
CTTCTACCTGGTCAAGAGGAAGACCATAGCGAGAAAAACGCCGTGGAATAGACCGGAAAACCTCGGGTTTGGCAACTTCTTCTTTGAAGAAGTTCCCCCGGCCATCTGCTTTTATTCTTGCTTTGCCTTGAGAGCCAGGGCTAAGCTGCTGCACAT
The DNA here is from genome assembly GCA_014359965.1 of Candidatus Aminicenantota bacterium. GTDB lineage: Bacteria > Acidobacteriota > Aminicenantia > Aminicenantales > Saccharicenantaceae > Saccharicenans. Next base: position 1,649 of record JACIYK010000305.1, on the reverse strand, counting down.
CAAGGCAATCCAAATAATCAATTTTTAGGTAGGTGTATTTTTTCAAGATTGAGGCCAGATAAAGAAGACCTAAAGGTTTGAGCCAGAAATCGCAGGCTGTAAAATCATAGGCCCAAGGGTTGATTAGCAGCAGGCTCTTTGGTTGGGGCATAAAATAAAAATTAGGTGGTGCGGAAGGTGGGACTCGAACCCACACGGCCTTTCGGCCATAAACTCCTGAGGCTTACGCGTCTGCCAATTCCGCCACTTCCGCAACCAGCCTCGGAAAAGTAGTTGATATTATATAAATTTATTAGCCTTCTGTAAAGATGTTTACTTAAATGCCCTGACCTGAAAAAATCAGGTGTGCAGCCAATAAAAAGAAATATTTATTTGTCATTTCCGCTTTAAAAAATTAAAATGTCAGCAAAGGATTTCATTTGCCCTTGATTAAAAATTTAAAGAGAATATTCCCGCAGCATAAAGCTCATCCCCAGCAGGCTGGTTTCGTCCGCCGCGGCCTGGCATTCCTGGTTGACGCTCTGATTATCGGAATTCTTTCTTCTATTGTTTACAGCGGTTATGCTGAAATCAGAGCCTGGGTCAACCAAAAACCATCCCCCACAGCCAAAATGGCTGAGGAAGTCAAGGAAGGTGGTAAGCTGACCGTTGACTTTAACAAAGGTACCTACGTTGAAAAAAAACAAGAAGAAACAGAGTTAAAAAAAGCCTGCCTCAGAATACTCAAGGACAAGCTACCTGCGGTGGAATATGAGAAAGCTGAGGCTTTGAGTGAGGAGGAAATTCTTAAAAGATACTGGACAGATTTGAGGACAGATCTTCCAGAAATCCTGAAAGAGACGACTTCAAAAGAAATCTCACAGCCACTAACCAAAAGAGAAGAAGACCAGGCTTATAAAGTAATCAAAGAATACATAATTTCCCTGCTTTATTTTGTGCTGTTTTTTAGATTAAAAGCCCAGACTCCAGGCAAAAAACTGTTCCGTCTGAAAGTAATTGACCTGGAAGGCAAACCCCAGCTGGGCTGGTATCAGTGCTTTGAGAGGGCTCATGGCTATGTCTGCTCTGGCTTATTTCTTTCCCTCGGCTTTTTACAGGTCCTCTGGCATAAAAGTGGGCTGACGATGCACGATAAAATTGCTGATACCACTGTTATCAAACTACCACCCCGGGCGAAAAAACGCAAAACTCCCAAGGTTGAGAAAAGGACAGAGAATTAACCCTGCGGCTCAGGTTCCTTTTGGAGAGCGTTTGGGCCCTTTCGGCAGATACTCAAGTTTGTCTGGGCCCCTTTCTCTCTATCTCCGCAATACCTTCTGCACTGTCTGGCGAGTGGTTTTATACAACCTGGCCACCTCAGAGATGTTTCCCGTCTCCTCATAAGCCTTGATGATAGCCTTCCTGGCCAGAAGCGGCGCACTGTTGAAAAGTTCATAGTATGTAGGGTATATATTTTCTGTCACTGGGGCTTCCTCCTTTCAGTTAAAAGTTTCAACAAAATTTTTAACGGAGGAAGCCCTGCTCGATCAAGTACTAACCTGATAAATCCCTCCGCTTCTTCTGCTCCAACCCCAACCGCCGGACTGCCACCCCGCCGCTTCCAAATACTCCCCTTAAACTGGATACCATGTCTTAACCTGAAAGAATTT
>JACIYK010000304.1 GCA_014359965.1 Candidatus Aminicenantota bacterium | reverse complement strand
TTCGTCAAGGGTCTGGCGAATCTTTTCCGCGGCCGCTTCTTTTTCTCTACCGAACATTCCTGGATGCATCCAGACTCCGACCACCCAGGGCTGAGGGGCTGAGGCCGGAAGACCAACCTTCGGCTCATTGATGGGCTTTAGCTTCTGGGCACCAGCATCAACCGGAAGAAGCATCCAGGCAGTGATGACCAGAAATGTCAGAAAAAAGCTTAATACTTTGGATTTTTTTATTCTAAAGGGTTCTTCAAAACTAATCATCATTGGCACCTCCATCAGGTATCTTATAAAAAACGGGGACACAATACCAATTCACTAATTTCCTCCCCTGCTACGGAGCGGCAAGAAACTTGAGCCGGGCAGCAAATTTACTGATTTTCTTTTTCTGCCCGAGAGAACAAGGAAAAGTCAGAGCCACCAGTTTGGCAGAAAATCAATAGTTCTCGCACATATTTTAGGCAGCTGTCATAGCATTACCTGATTTTCCTTAGCAACTAATTCTGTAGTTATTCTTTATCTGCTTTCTAATTTACTAAAAAAATAGGAAATATAGTTTGTGTCCCCATTTTTTAGTGGCGGACGGCGCTGGCCATGGCCATAGCCAGCTTCTTTAACTTCTCGTAATCTGCTTCTTTAGCCGAAAACTGGACTTCAACCGGCTCACCGATAAGTGTCCACTTGTTCTTATGAATGTAATCCACGATACCCTTCACTCCCCCGCCGCTCCAGCCATAACTCCCAAACACTCCAAACACGCGGTTGGGCAATCCTTTATGCGCCAGGTTGATAATCAGGTTTTCCATCGGTGGGTAAATGCCATTGTTGTATGTGCAGGTGCCCAGCATCACACCCTTAAAGCGCCAGATTTCATTTATTATAAATGATTCATGCACAGTTGAAGTGTTCATTACCCTGATGTTCTTGAGCCCCTCCTCGGCCAGCATCCGGGCCACAAAATCTGCCATTTTTTCCGTGTTTCCATACATAGTCCCGTAAGCGATGACCACGCCCTCGTCGTATTCATACCGACTCCAGCGGTCATAAGCTGAGATTATCCGGCTGGGATTGGTACGCCAGACCGGTCCATGCGTCGGGCAGACTACCTTTATCTCCAGCGAAGAGAGCTTGTGCAAGGCCTTTTGCACCATCGGTCCGAACTTGCCTACGATGTTTGAATAATACCTCCTGATTTCGTGCTCGTAATAATTAACATCAACTTCGTCGTCAAAAATGCCACCATCAAGAGAACCAAAACCGCCAAAAGCATCGCCCGCAAACAGTATTTTTTCCCTGGTTTCAAAAGTCATCATGGTTTCCGGCCAGTGGACCATGGGCGTCAGGAAAAACTTCAGCCGGTAGTGTCCGAGGTTCAACTCGTCGCCGTCTTTTACTTCAAGAAAATCAGCACTTAAGTCATACATGGATTTAATGAATTCTGCGGTTTTGCGGTTACCTACGATTTTCAAGCCCGGGAAAACCTGCAAAATCTGAGTCAAGGCACCGGAATGGTCCGGCTCCATGTGGTTGATAATCAGGTAATCAAGCGGCCGGCCGTTAAGTGCGGTATTGATTTTTTCCAGGTAATCCTTAGCTTTAGCCACCTTGACTGTATCCACCAACGCTGTCTTATCATCTACGATGAGATATGAGTTATAGGAAACACCTTTCGGCAGAGGCCAGATGTTCTCAAAAAGATGAGTGTCGCGGTCATTTACTCCGACGTAAAATATTCCGTCCGCGATGCTGACTATTTTTTCCATGATTCATCCTCCAAATTTTCTTCTCAGCAAATCATACAAAAAAATGGGGGTACAATCTATATTTTCTATTTTTTCAACTTGAGAATATTTAGGA
>JACIYK010000303.1 GCA_014359965.1 Candidatus Aminicenantota bacterium | reverse complement strand
AATCAAAAAAACCAGGCAAATCAACCCAAGCCGGGCGAGATAAAGGAGCAGGGCTTTCCGCACAAACAGGGATTTTGGCCTGGTTAGCCAGCGGTCAACAGCTCCCTTCAGTCCAAGGAAGCTCAGACCACCAGCCAGAGCACCCGCCAGAACCAGCAGCCCAGAAATCGGGTCAAAAATCAGGGCCACCAGTAAACCAAATACCAGCCCGAAAACAACCGTCTCGACCGGAATTCTCTTCAGTGATTTTTCCATCTGATCATCAGACATTTTTCACCTCTTCGGCTTATTGTATGTTTTTTCTTCATTTTCTGTTTCGCTCAAGTATCTCTTAATCCCGCGCCAGAGATTAAGCACTCCAGAGACTACTCCTAAAATGGTCCAGACCAAAAGCATCCATGGCTGCGTGTGGAGCCATTTATCAAGAAAATAACCTATGGCCAGCCCGACAGCAATAGAAGAGGGCAAAACCAAAGCCAGAGAAGATATTTCCCCGAATTTCTTAAAATCAAAACTCCTGCCTTGACCAAGAAATAAACTCATGTTTAACATTATATTCCATAAAGTAGAATTTAAAAATCAGCCCGGACTACCGGGCAATAATTTCCTGGATGCCTTGCAATGAGACAGCGAAAGGCGTAAAATTTAGCCGCTCGGGGGTAAAGATGAAGACAGCAGCAGTCAGAAAACCTTCTTTTAGAATACGGGAAAAGAGCTTTGGCTTTTGTTTTATTTTCTTCATTATTTTCTCACTTTTCTCCCAAGGCCTTCCAGCCCAGCAAAAATCTCCAGTTAAGTTAAAAGTTGACCCCTTTTATTTGCAGCTGCTTGAAGAAGGCAAATCGTCCTTTAATAATGGCGATCATGAAAATGCTTTTCAAAGCTTAAAACTGGCTGCATTTGGCTTTCTGGACGAACCCGACCTTCTGGGAGAAGCCCTGGTCTATTTAACAGTAACTGCTTACACCCTGAAAAGGGATGACCAAGTTACTCATTATCTCAAAGAAATCATGCGTTTCAAACTGACCAGCCGCATATCCGCCTCGTCCCTTCCCCCGGATTTGAAGAAAAAGTTTGAAAAAATTCAGTCCGACTACAAGATGGCCAGCAACGGATAAATTCTTTCTGAGGGGCCAATTAACTCCGGTTATTGACCTTCAAACCGAGAGACATGGCTATTTCCCTGTCCACTTCCACTTTTTGACCTTTCCTGAATACAAGCCCGAAACTGCCATCATACTCCCACATAGCCCAGGAAATGCCATATTTCTCCAATATCTCTCTCACATCCTTTATCCAGGCTTTCCGATAGGGGGGAAGGCAATAATCGCGGTAGGCACCAAACTCGTTGCAAAAAAGCCTGACACCATGACTTTCAGCCCAGCGCACCAGGTTTAAGATTTCTTCCTCAATCCGGGAAGCATTCCAGTATTCCTGAGCATAATTCTCGAGATATTTTTTAAGCCGTTCTTCCTTCACTAAAGAAATCGCTTTCTGTACCGCTTCTGGCGAAGAAGGATAGGGAACCTGGCGTAAGTTCTTCAGCCAGTCTGAACCCCAGGTCGCCCCCTGGTGGGTGAATATGTGGGGATAATAAAAATGGAAGACATACCAGATATTGTCATCCTTCAATGGAGTTATGCGGAGCAGGGCTGGCGGATTGGACCAGAAAGCGCCTGTAGCCAGTATGGTGTGGGCAGGGAGCTTTTTCCTGATAATGGAAATCAGCTTTTCCTGGATGGGCGGCCATTTTTCCTCTTCTCCCAGAAAGACCGGCTCATTCATCGGTTCAACAATCAACCAGTCCGGGTGAAAAACAGCCAGCTTTTCTGCCAGATTCTCCCAGAAAAAATAAAACTCTTCAGTAAATTTTTCATCTCTGCCC
>JACIYK010000302.1 GCA_014359965.1 Candidatus Aminicenantota bacterium | reverse complement strand
TAGCTTCTAGTTTGTTAATTTCTTTTATTTCATCGGCGGGTAAGCTCTGCCAGTCGTAATAACCCCAGTCTCCACCATTTTTAGCTTTTTCGTCTTTGGAGTAAGTGTTGGCCAGCTGGGCAAAATCTTCGCCAGCATCCAGTCTGGATTTTAAGCTTCTGGCCTGCTCCAACACCTGATTCTTGTCCTGTTCAGTGTAGGGTAGATAGAGGCGGCTTACCTTTAACTTGGCTGGTTCTTTGAACTGGTTAATGTTTTCTTTGTAATATTTTTCAATTTCAGCCTCAGAGACGGTTATTTCTTTTTTCAGGTCTTCTGTCTTTAGAAATACATATTTTCCCTGTCTTTTTTCAGGAACTTTGTAATTATCTTTATTTTTTTCAAAAAATTCTTGAAGTTCGGTTTCATTAGGTTCGTAGTTGAGCTGGATTTTATCCAGAATGGCCACCACGTATTCAATTTTGGCTGTTTCGTTCTGCTTCTTGTAATTCTGCCAGACCTCTTCTTCAGACACGGCAATGCCGGCCGTTAAAAGTTGAGTTATTTTATTAAGAACAATCTCTTCTCTCAGGCTTTCTTCAAATTTCTTGATGGGGATGTGGTTCCAGTCCAGGATTTGCTTGTACTCATTGAACCCCACAAATTTGCCATCTCTTTGAAAAGCCGGGAAAGAAATAATTTTTTCTCTTAGCTCGGCATCGGTGGCTTTCAGGCCCATCTCCCGGGCAACCTGGAGCAAAAGATTTTGCTGAATGAGCTGTTCCAGAATTTGCTGCGGGAAGTTGAGCTGGCGGAGCAGGTTAGCGTTCAGGTCTGGATACTGTTTCTTCATGCTTTCTATCCTCTGTCGTAAAATCTGGTAGTATTCATCGGCTGTGATTCTTTTATTTCCCACCTGCACAATAGTATTGGTGCGGTTAGCCTCTCCCAGCCGCCCAGCACCGCCCCAGACAGCAAAGATGGCAATAACGAAGGTGGCTATGACTATCCACAAGATAGGGGAAAGTGATTTGACGTTTTTTCGCATAGTCTTAAGCATGGCTCATTTCTCCTGTTTCTCTTTTTCCCGGTCAAAATAAGGTTTTAGCTTCTGGTAGGTGGTAGTCAGGTCTTCACAGAACACCCGGGTTTCTCCAACAATGGGCATAAAATTGGCATCACCCGTCCAGCGGGGAACCACATGAATATGAAAATGACCGGCCACACCTGCCCCGGCGCTGTGGCCGAGGTTCAGGCCCACGTTAAACCCGTGAGGTTTGTAACACTTTTTTAAAATTCGTATCACGAGCTGCACCAGCGCCGTGGCTTCAGTCACCAGCGCTTCCGGTGCTTTTTCAAAGTCAGCCAGGTGACGGTAGGGAGCAATCATTAGGTGTCCGGCGGTGTAGGGAAAACGGTTAAGAATAACGAAGTTGTGTTGCCCGCGATAGAGAATGAGTGAGTCAGCCTCATTTTTTTGTTTTAAAGCCTCGCAAAAAACACATTTCTTCATCTTTAAAGCTTTTTGCACATAGGTCTGGCGCCAGGGAGCAGCAATATACTTCATTTTTGTTCGTTCAGCATTTCCTTAAGGAGTTTGGAAGGTTTGAAATAAAGAACCTTCTTGGGTGGAACGTTCACCAGTTCGCCAGTTCTGGGGTTACGGCCAGAACGAGGAGCTCTTTGCCGGAAGCGGAAACTGCCAAATCCTCTGATTTCTACTTCTTCGCCTTTCAAAATGGCTTCTTTTATGGCCTCAAAGAAAAGATTGATGCCGGCTTCTGCTTCTTGTTTGGAGATGTTTAATTCTCTGGAAATGATGTTAACCAGGTCGGCTTTAATCATTATTTACCCTCCTTTTTGCTGTTATCTTTGGTGGTCAGGTTTTTAAGCTATTCCCTTAACAAGTCACCCAGGGT
>JACIYK010000301.1 GCA_014359965.1 Candidatus Aminicenantota bacterium | reverse complement strand
GCCACCACCGCGGTGCTTCTGCCTATCGAACAGTTGACACCACCTGGAACCAGACCACTCCCATCTATACCTACAACTTCCAGTTGACCCATTTCTTCAACCCCAACTTATACATGAACTTCAAAACCGGTTACATGAATTACCACCTGAATTTAACGGCCAAGAACGACCAAGTAAGAATTTACGACAGTAGAACCCGCAGATACAGCGGAAGTTACGGATATGACGATATCTACAGCCGCGATCGTTTTCAGGCCCTAACTGATGCCACCTATTTTCTAGATGACTGGTTTGGCCGCCATGAATTTAAAGCCGGAGCTGAATTTGAATATTCCTGGGACAGCCGTCACCGCCGTCACAACCGTGACCAATATGGATATGGACCATTTTTCTACATGCCTACTCTGGCTGATGGCTCCATCAGATATGATTCTACCTATCCATACATGTCACACTACCAAGATTTTACCAGAAAAGATCGCAAGCTGGTTATTGGCGCTTTTATCCAGGATTCCTGGTCGCCGACTTCCTGGATGACCTTTAACATTGGCTTCCGCTTTGACCACCAGGAAGGTATTATCCCGGTTCAGGGCCAGGAAAGAGAACCTGTAACCTACATGGACAAAACCTATGACCCGAGGGTAAACGAAGCTTTCAAACCGCTTATCTGGAACACGCTGGCCCCAAGACTTGGTGCTTCCTTTGACCTGACCAGAGACGGCAAGACTGCTCTTAAATTAAGCTTCTGCCGTTACTACATCGCCAACATCATGCAGTGGTTTGTTACAGTTAACCCCAACAGCTATATTTCCTGGAGAGTCCATTATATCCCAGATCCGAATACCGGACTCCCTGTGCCCGACCCCGATAAGTTGATGTACAGCTTCAGTGCTACGGCTGGTGCACAGATGGATCCCAACCTTAAATCTCCTTACCTTGATGAATTTACCATTGGGATTGAAAGAGAAATCCTAACTGACACCAGATTTGGCGTCCGCTATATTCACAAATGGGACCGCAACCTGCTTGAAGACGTGGACATAAATGCCATTGACTATCAACTTTACAAAATTCTCTACGATGAATTTGGACATGATGCTATTCTAGACCCTTCTGTCTGGAAAATTTACGCCCCTGTCTCAGTCACAGACCCATACACTAATACTCCCGTCACTTTCTGGAACAGAACAGATGGCATGACTACACCATCGCTGGAACTGGTCAGTAACCCACCAGGGGCTAAAAGAGATTATGATGGCATAGAAGTTACTCTGACCAAGAGATTCTCCCACCGCTGGTCTGCCAGCTTATCTTACGTCTGGCAGAAATCTCGCGGCTTAATTGGCACAGATTTTGATGATAGCTGGTCCGGTCAGGCTTACTTTGATAACCCCAACGCTCACGTCAATGCTCTGGGTAACTTTGGTTACGAAAGAAGAAACCAGTTTAAAGCCCAGGCCATGTGGCAGGGTCCATGGGGTATCATGATCAGCTGCTACTACCGTGCGCTCGATGGTCAGCGGTATGCCAGACAGGTCAGAAGCCAGGACCTTGGTCTATCTCTGGTCCAGGGTAATACCACCATATACGCCGAACCACGCGGCAAAAGAAGTCTGCCCTGGCTGACCATTCTGGACCTGAGAATTGAAAAGACTTTTAACCTCCCGCGTCGATTTGGTCAATTTGGTGTCTTCTGTAATATTTTCAACGCCACTAACGTTGCCATCCCAACCGCTGTTTATACTATATCAAGCACCTACACCACCATTAGTGGTAAAAGAGTTCAGTTTGGTGAAATGACCTCTCTTACTGACCCGAGAGTTTTCCAGCTGGGCGCCAGATATTCTTTCTAATCTATTGAGGAGTAAGGGGAAGCGCGTCAGCGCTTCCCCTTTTTTTATTTTTACCCTCTCTTTT
>JACIYK010000300.1 GCA_014359965.1 Candidatus Aminicenantota bacterium | reverse complement strand
TCTCTTTATTAAATCCATCCGCCCAATTAGATTTTAATTTATTATGCTTTATTTTTTTTATGCTCTATTTTTTACCAAAAAATTAGGTAAAGGGTTATGGTAATGATAATGATAGCAGCAGACAGGTATTTGAGTATGGGGGTTGAACTCACATCAAAGCCTTCCTGCACAGGGAGGGCTTTCGGTTCTTTGAGGGGCTTTAATAAAGTAATTATGGCCATAACCAGCACCAGCACCAGAAAGTTGATAGCAATGCGGTTGAGGAAAGCAATTTGACCAAACTTCCATTTGAGCAGACCATAGACAGGAACAGAGAGGACTAGAGCAGAGATGCCGGCAGCCGGTGGTGTTTTTTTGATGAATAGTCCAAAGACAAAAGCAGCCAGGACACCGGGAGAAACAAAGCCCTGGAATTCCTGGATGTAATTGAAAATCCCCTTGAACCTCGGGTCACCGAGTTTGGGGGCCAGCAGACAAACAACTAAAACAAAAATAATAGTGGCCACGCGCCCGATTTTTATTAAAGATTCCTGGCTGGCATCTTTTTTCAGGTGGCGTTTGTAAAGGTCCATGGTCAGGATGGTGGAGACTGAATTAAGCAGGGATCCCAGTGTGCTGATAACGGCTCCGGCGATGGCGGCCAGGATGAATCCTTTCAGCCCGGGGCCAACCAAATTTTTGATTAAGAGCGGATAAGCCTGGTCAGTCGTGTGACCTGGAGCTAAAAGCTGTTCTTTATAGAGCTGGTAAGAAATTATACCGGGAATAATAATTATGAAAGGAATGAGCAATTTAAGAAAAGCAGCAAACATGATGCCTAACTGACCTTGTTTGAGGCTTTTGGCTGCCAGGGTACGCTGGGTAATAAACTGATTTAAACCCCAGTAGTAGAAATTTGGAATCCAGAGCCCAACCAACAGGGTGGTCCAGGGAATGACCGGATGATCGGCCGGCATAATCATGTGCAGCTTGTCCTGATTGGCGGCCAGGAATGCTCCCACTCCACCGACGGCTTTAAAGCCGAGAATCATAGTTATAATTCCACCAAGAATAAGAGCAGAACCTTGAAAAAGGTCAGCCCAGGCCACAGCCTTTAGTCCACCCCAGGTGGTGTAGATGGCGGCGATGATACCAATCAACCAGACTGCCTTAACCAGGTCAAAATCAAAAATGGTATGAAGAGCCAGGGCTCCAGTGTAGACCACAGCTGCAATACTAACCAGAGTGTACATCAACACCATGTAAACAGCCATGATGGCGCGGGCTGCTGGGTTGTAGCGGTATTCCAAAAATTCTGGAATAGTGTAAATTCCGCTGCGAAGGAATGTTGGCAGAAAAAACAGGGCCACAAAAACCAGGGTGATAGCAGCCATCCACTCGTAGCTGGCTACGGCCATCCCAGCTATACCGGCGGCCTGGCCAGACATACCGACAAAATGCTCGGTGGAGATATTGGCAGCAATAAGAGAAAAACCGATTAAAGGCCAGACCAGGCCTCTTCCGGCCAGGAAGAAATCAGCGCCGGTTTTCTCTTTGCGGCTCTTGTACATACTGACCGAAACCACCACCAGAAAAAAGATGATGAAGACTGAAAGGTCCAGCCAGTTTAGTTGCATAACAGACTCCTTTTCTGCAAAAAGTTTTACACTTAGACATGCAGCCAATATTATATGCAAACTAATCAGCAAAAAAAACTATAAAGCTTCAGGTCTTATGAGAAACAAACTCAGCTTGGTTAAAAAAATTGTTGACTGGAAGGTTGATGTTTTTATAGATAATTAGAAAGAAGTAATACTAGTTGGGTTAATTATGTGGATAAATACCTGAAGGTTGATAAGAGTTATATTTATGCAGGGGAGGCTGTAGATTGTTACGGCCGGGTGGTTACCTATGCCACTCAAGGAAAACTGGAGAAGAAATTGAAAGATTTCAACCTTCC
>JACIYK010000030.1 GCA_014359965.1 Candidatus Aminicenantota bacterium | reverse complement strand
AAAAAGATCGAGTTTAAAAACGAGGAAAAGCAAATTTTAGGAGGAGAAAATGGACATTTTTTCTAAGTGTAGAGAGTTCAGCCGTGATGAAGAAGTTAAAGCGGCCGGGTTGTATCCTTACTTTACCCCAATTTCAGAAGCTAAAGGGAACAGAGTAAAGGTTTATGGCCAAGATATGATTCTCATCGGTTCCAACAATTACCTCGGTTTGATTGACCACCCCAAAGTCAAGCAGGCGGCCAAAGAAGCCATAGACCGATATGGTGTGGCCACCTGCGGTTCCCGGTTTCTCACTGGTACCATCGACCTTCATGAGCAACTGGAAGAAAGACTGGCCAAGTTTGTCAATAAAGAAGCGGCTGTTACCTTTTCTACTGGCTACCAGACCAACTTGGGAATTATTTCCTCAGTGGCTCAAAAAGATGATGTAGTCATTACCGATAAGATGGACCACGCTAGCATCATAGATGCCTGTCGGCTTTCTTTTGCTGAAGTTAAAAAATTCAAACACAATGATATGGAAGACCTAGAAAGAGTTCTGGCGGAAGTACCGGACAGCAAGGGCAAATTAATCGTGGTGGATGGTGTGTTCAGCATGGAAGGTGATATTGCTGACCTGCCTAATATTGTGGAGCTGGCTAAAAAATATGGTGCCCGGGTAATGGTTGATGATGCTCATGGGCTTGGTGTTTTAGGAAAGAACGGTCGGGGGACAGCCGAACATTTTGGTCTGGAAAACGAAGTAGACTTGATTATGGGTACTTTCAGTAAATCTCTAGTATCTATCGGCGGTTTTGTGGCTGGAGAGAAAAAGGTTATTAATTATATTAAACACCATGCCCGCTCTTTAATCTTCAGCGCAGCCGCTACTCCCGCTTCCGTGGCCACGGTGCTGGCGGCGCTGGAAGTTCTGGAAAATGAACCGGAAAGAAGAGAAAGGCTCTGGCAGGTGACCCATTACATGAGAAATAGTTTCCAGCAAATGGGGTATAACACGGGGCTAAGTCAGACGCCAATTATTCCTATTCACATCGGTGATGATGAAAAATGTTTTGCCCTCTGGAAGACTTTAAGAGATGAGGGAATATTTACCACACCAGTTATTTATCCGGCCGTGCCCAAAGGACAGGCTTTAATCAGAACCAGTTATTCAGCTAACCATACTGATGAAGAACTCAACCTGATTTTGGCGGCCTTTAAGAAATGCGGTCAGGCTCTGGGGCTTATTCCATAAAGTAGCCCCTGGTCTAGAGGCAGGGAATGTTTAGGTCTATCCGGAAAGCAGAAAAGTTTTATTCTAGTCTTACCTTTTTACTGCTTATTTATTTCTGGTTAGCAGCCGGTTATATTCAAGGCCAGATTATGCCCCTTTCAGAGATAAAGCCCGGGCTTAAAGGCAAAGGAAAAAGTATTTTTGCCGGCACTCTTGTTGAAGAGTTCGACGTGGAAATTTTGGGAGTCATTAAAAACAACCAGCCCAAAAGAAACTGGATCCTTGCCAGGTTGACGGGATGTGGTCTGGAAAATACCGGGGTCATCGCTGGCATGAGTGGAAGTCCGGTTTATGTGGACGGAAAGCTAATTGGAGCTGTGGCCTTCAGTTATGCTTTTGCCAGAGAAGCCATTGCCGGTATTACGCCGATTGAAGAAATGCTGGAAATCAAGCAGAAAGCCGGCGAACCAAGGATTCCTGCTGCCACTGCAGGTTTTTCTCTCGATGGGGTTATTTCTCAGGAAGAGCTTGGCCGCCGTTATCTGGAAATGAGCCGTCAGCAGTTCCAGGAAGCCAGAATGGACCGGGCTCTGAGCCCCCTGCGGCTACCTTTGATTTTTACCGGTTTTTCTAAAAAATCTGTAGAAGAAGCCAGATCTTTTTTTTCTGCCTCTGCCTTTCATCCAGTGCTGGGCGGGGGTGTGGTTTCTCCTCAGGCTCTAAATCTTAATCTTAAACCTTCCAGTCCAAAACTTATGCCCGGGGAAGCCGTGGGCATTCAGCTTATTTCAGGGGACCTGGACTTAACCGCGGTGGGGACCGTAACCCAGGTGGACGGCAGCCGAATCCTGGCTCTGGGGCATCCTTTTTATAACCTTGGCCCGGTTGATTATGGTTTGACCAGGGTTCAGGTCTTGACGGTTGTTCCCAGCCTGGAAAGCTCTTTCAAGATGGCGGCTACTGGAGAACTTATCGGTCGTGTTACCCAGGACCGGACAGGTGGGATTTATGGAGAACTCGGTGTTTTTCCTAGGTACATACCGGTGAAACTTGAGCTTCAGGAGAGTCCGGTAAAAAAGAAACAGTTTAAACTGAAAATGGTCAACGATCCCATTCTCACCCCGGTTCTGCTGAACCTGGGGCTTTCCAGTCTGGTAAGTGCTGAAGAACGTTCTTACGGAAACCTCTCGCTTGATTTTGAAGGAGATATTTTTCTGGAACAAGGGCAGAATATTCATCTTGAAGACATGTTCAGTGGTAATTTTGATAATCCAACTACGGATTTTTCCAGCCTGCTGGCCGCGGTCGTTTACCTTCTAAAGAATAACGAATTTCAGGAGGTAAGAATAGACAGCATAGACCTCAAAGTGCGGGTGGTGAACCAGGTACGCAATGCCCTGCTGGAAAAAGTTTTGCTGGACAGGTATGAGGTAAGTCCCGGAGAAATTATCAAGGTTACGGTCTACTTTCGTACTTCCAGGAATGAAATCAAAAGGGAAGAAGTGGAATTCATGGCTCCCGCCCTTCCCCCGGGAACGGAGTTCAACCTGATGGTGGGAGATGCTGCTTCCATGCAGCAGCTGGAACGAAGTATGTACCACCTGCCGGATTTTACACCACGAAGTTTTAGCCAGTTGCTTCGCCTGCTAAGCAATCTACGAAGGAACAATCGTATTTATTTTAAAATTTTAGCCCGCAAACCTGGGCTTTTCTTGCGGGGAGAAGAAATGCCGAACCTACCACCAAGCCTGAAAATGATGTTCACCTCACCGCGAGCGGCTACTACCAACCTGAGTGAGATTAGCCGTTCGACTCTTGGAGAATATCAGCTGCCTGTGCCCTATGTTTTTAAGGGCTCGGTAAGCATTCCCATAAGAATTAAAAAGTGAATTTTTTAAAAAATTTAACAAAAATCAGGAAGGCACGCTGATGAAAAAAACATTGAAATTCTCTTTAATATTTTTAATCTGTTTCGTGCTGGTCTTTGACCTGCAGGCTGTGGTGCCTAGAAAATGGGAACTGCGAACTAAGGAAGATTTTCTGAAGGGCAAGTTCAACGGTTTATCACTTTCTTCATCCGGAGTTATTTCCATTGGGCCACGGCTGGAAAAATGGGAATTACCAGCAGAAGAATTTTACCTATCTCTCGTTTATGCCGCCAATGGAGTAGCTTTCCTTGGTACTGGCCACAGCGGGAAGATTTATCGCTTGGGGAGTAACCGAAAAGCTGAGCTTTATTTCCAGGCTGCAGAAATGGATGTAACCGCTCTGGCTCTGGATGCTAAGGGCCAACTTTATGCTGCTACTTCCCCAAACGGTAAAATCTACCGGATTTCAGCCAAAGGGAAGGGAGAAGAATTTTTTGACCCTCAGGAAAAATATATCTGGGATTTAATGTTCACAGAAAAAGGGGGGCTTCTGGCCGCTGTGGGAGAAAGCGGCGGGATTTATGAAATAAGCCCGGCTGGCGAAGGCCGGCTGGTCCTGAAAGCTAAAACCAACCATATTCTCTGTTTGAAGCGGCATCCTTCTGGCGATGTTTTTGCCGGGAGCGGCGGAAGCGGTCTGCTTTATCGCCTATCACCAGGGGGCAGAGTTTCCGTGGTGCTGGAATCAGCTTATGAAGAAATTCGTAGCCTTGATTTTGACCGGGAAGGGAATATTTATTTTACGGCCTCCGGGCGGACAGCCAAGAGCTCTGCTGCTTCCAGTCCGTCTTCTTCCTCTGCGACGGCCGGCAAATCGCAGACTGAGGTGGCGGTGGCTGTTTCTGTGGCTGAGGATCTTGATGTGGACCTGCTGACATCAGAATCTGAGTCATCTTCTTCCTCTTCCAGCAAAACCACTTCTTCAGCCAGAGGTGCTGTCTTCCAGGTCTCTGCTGATGGACTGGCCAGAAAACTCTGGAGTTCTGATAAGGAAATACCATATGAATTGTTTTATGAGCCTGAAAGTAAGAAATTAATTTTTGGCACCGGTCCAGAGGGAAGGATTTATGCTCTGGAAGAGGATGAAAAAGCTGAACTGCTAACCCAGGCAGCTTCAGAACAGATTTTTCGCTTGCTTCGGTCGGCTGGAAAGATTTTTGTGGTTGGTAATAATCCCTGCTTTTTTGGTCAATTACCCCTTAACCAGAATTTTTCTGGCGAATATTTAAGCCCCGTGCTGGATGCTAAAATTCCTGCTACCTGGGGGCGGATAATCTGGGAAGCTGAAATGGCTGCCGGCAGTGTAATTCAGGTCCAGACTCGAAGTGGTAATACCGCTGAGCCTGATGAAACCTGGAGTGACTGGTCGCCACCTTACTTAAAATCAGGAGAAAAAATTTTAAGTCCAAACGGAAGGTATTTGCAGGTTAAAGTCAGCTTGAAAGCTCAAAGCGGTCCAGGACGGCCCGGGCTGTCCAAGCTAAGTGTTTTTTATCTTCAGGCTAATGTTGCACCAGTAATAGAAAAGCTGGAAATTCTCCCACCCAACCAGGTTTACCTTAAGTCATTTGACGATGATGATGTTATCCGGGGACTTGATCAGGTTTCTCAGGAAGAAAATACCAAAAAAGACAGTGATAAGGATATATTCATTTCGTCTAAAAAAGCTTTGAGACAGGGATTCCGCACCTTCACCTGGGAGGTGAGTGATGCTAATGATGACCAGCTCAGTTATAAAGTTTACATCCGGAAAGAAAGAGAAACTGGCTGGTGGCTTCTGCAGGATAAAATAACTGAGAAATTATTGTCTTTCGATACCAGAAACTTTTCAGACGGCACTTACTTTATCAAGCTGGAAGCTAATGATCAGCCTTCTAACCCGGCCGGGACAGAGAAGAAAGTAGAAAAAATAAGTCAGCCTTTTGTTATTGACAACTCTCTACCAATGGTCAAAAATTTCCAGACCAAGAAAAATGGAGACCGGCTGGAGATTAGTTTTCAAGTAGAAGATTCCTATTCTTACATCGAAGAAGTGAAATTCATGATCAAACCGGAAGAGTGGCAGGTGGTCTTTCCGGTCGATGGCCTATGCGATTCTCAAAGCGAAAGCTTTAAATTCACTGTTCGGTTGACTGGACAGACTGACAATTTAATCTTCATCAGAGTCCGCGACAGCTTTGGAAACTTAGGCACTTTTCAGTCTCAATTTTGAATTTTACAAAAAATATGAATCACCCAGGCTGATTGATTAGCAGATAGATTTTTATTTTTCTTTTTAGCTGCGGCCGGATTTTTTCTGGATGTTGTTTTTAAAATAACTTGCCTTATTATTTTCTGTCTTGACTGGCTAAATATCGGACTGACCAGGTAGAAAATTTTTGATCAGAAGTTGTTAAATTATTGTCTGAAGGTTCAAAAAACTTGGACCTGAAAAGGTCTGACCAACTGACTAAAACCGTAAGATTCTGGTAATAGGCGATCGTTTTTTTTATTTCGTTTTAACTCTTTCCAGGTATTTATCCTCTCTTGTATCCACCCTGATAACATCGCCTTCTTTGATGAACTGGGGTACTTGAATAACCAGTCCTGTTTCCAGCTTGGCTGGTTTGGAGCTGGCGCTCTGAGTGGCGCCTTTAAGCATGGGTTCAGTTTCCACTACTGTCAGGTCCACGGTGTTAGGCAGCTTGATGCCAACCGGCTGTCCTTCGTAAAGCTCAATGGTCAGGACCAGGTCAGGTATTAGATAATTTACTCCGTCGCCGATAGCTTCAACATCCAGTTTTATTTGTTCATAGGTCTGAAGGTTCATGAAATAAAAGTCATCTCCATCGCGGTAAAGATAGATCATTTCTACTTCTTCCAGGTAGGCTTGTTCCACCCGGTCTTCAGAGCGAAAACGGTATTCTAACTGAGAGCCATCTCTGATATTGCGCAGCTTAGTCTGGACCATGGCTTTCCAGCGGCCCGGAGTGATGAGCTGACAGTCCAGAACGCGGTAAAGCTGGTCCTCCAGCTTGATAATCATGCCTCTTCTAATCCTGGTGGCGTCAATCATTTGGCCTCCTCAAGATAATAAATCCATCTTTTTGAATATTGCCTAACTGTATGAAAATAGAAACTTTATAATCTGCTATATATTTTACAAAAAAATTTATTTTTGTCTATTTATTTGTCAGAAAATTAAAAAAAATATTAAAGGCAAAAGATAGTTTTAGCGATTCTCTCTCAGGCCTTCATCAACCTCTATCAAATAGGGACGTCCGCCAGCTCTTTCAATGGCGTGGGCTACTGTCTCCGATTCTTCTGGGGCATAGACGAACATACAGCCCCCCTGGCCCGAACCATTTATCTTCCCGCCATAAGCCCCGGCTTCCAAGGCGGCCTGAATTAGACGGTCAATTTTTGGAGTAGAAATACCAACGAGTTCTTTTAAAATTTTTTGCTGCTCTGTTAGCAACCGGCCAAATTCTCTATGATCAAAAGAAGCTCTCTGAAACAGCTTCAGCCCTTCTCTGGTGAGGTCCCGGTTTAGGACAGCGCCAAGCAGAGGGTTTTTTATTTCCGGAGGCAATGTCCGGCTCAGTTTGCGGATGTCCTCTTCTGAAGCATTTTTTAGGTCAAAATCTGGTTCTATATTTTTAATCATCTGCAAGCCAGAATTAACTCTTTCTCTAACAGAACCAAGTGTGCCAGTAGTATCTTTTTTTTCCAGAGAATCACCAAGAACAAATTTTCCCAGAGGAACATTCAATCTGGTCAGGTTCAGTTCTGGGGTAAACTTTATCCAGACTAAACCGCCCACGGCTGAAGTGTAGTGATCCATCTTCCCGCCGGGTTCCTTGAATTCCAGTACTTCGGCCTGGTAGGCCAGTTCCGCTACCTGCTCTGGTTTTTTCCCCAGACGGAGGTTGCCGCTTGCTTCCAGGAGAAACCTGGTCCAGGCTACCACCATAGCTGATGAGCTGGAAGTGCCGGCGTTGATAGGAATTTCTCCGTGCATAGTGATGTCCCAGCCTATTTTAAAACGGCAGCCGAGGCGATAAAGTATATTAACGGTGCTTCTGAGATAATCGCGTTTTTTAAGATAAGGGAGTTCGCCCTTTACCTGGAATTTTTCTTGCTCTCCCGTATCAGGAAGGTCAATCATGAACCAGTCATCTGAACGTGGTTTTCCTTCTATGTAAAAGCGCAGACTGATGGCAGCGGCTACTACGTCCAGGTCCAGATAATCCTGATGTTCACCAAACAAACATATCCTGCCAGGTGATGAAATCCTTAAAAAGTTTTTTGGTAGCATAAATTTTCCCTCTCTTGAAAAAAAGAAGTTTAAAATTTATCTTAAGATCTACTAGATGTCAATTTAGCCGTAGTTAAAAAATCTGTCAAAAAAAGAGCGGAGACATTAAGTTGCTGCTAGTTTATCCAAAGATTACCCTGGGCGATGGCAAACCTTTCACAGCCTGCTCTAAATTTATTATAGCTTTAAATTCTGATTAATTTTTTCTCCAACGGTTAATTTTTTTGATAATCCTCAAGGCTGTTCAATTCTCTTATCACTTAATTGGTAGTTCATGTTGCTCGTTGATTTGATTTTAACCAATAAATTTCGTATAAAAAAACTTTCTGGAAGAAGGCTGGTTATGAGGATAAATTTTCTGGGTACAGGAGGCTCCACCCCTACACTCAGCCGCGATAACACCAGTCTGCTTCTGGATTTGCAGCATTCTGTCATTCTGGTTGATTGTCCCGGAAGTGTCAGTGCTCGTCTGGAAAAGCTCGGCTATCAAACCGACCAGGTCTCAGATATCCTGGTCACCCATCTTCATCCTGACCATGTTTATGGTTTACCCTCTATAATTCATGTTTTAAGGAACAGAGAGAAACCGCTCCATCTTTACGGTTCGCCGGAGACGATTGATTTTTGCCTCAGGCTTCTGCAACTTTTTTCTCTTGACAGAGAAAAAATCTGGGAACACATTCGTTTTGTAAAGCTTGTTCCCGGCCAATCTCAGAACCTGAGCCCGAGGTTAAAACTCACTGCCTATCAGGTCAAGCATCATTCCTCATCTCTGGCTTTTCTTCTGGCAGAGAACGGTCAAAGAATATTTATCACTGGAGACACAGCTCTGGACGGCGACCTTCTGGCTCAAGTGGTTCCACTTTCAGTGCTGGTTCATGACTGCAGTTTTCCGTCGACTGTGGCAGAGAGTTTGCCTGCTTTAAAAAGTAAACACACCAACTCCCTGGAGCTGGGACAGGCAGTGGCCGGGCTACCGGTGGAAATTCTGATTCCCTGTCATTTTATGAGCGAACTCGGGTTTTCTGTGGAGGATATTGAGAAGGAAATCAGAGCTAACTACCACGGCCAGCTAATTATGCCTGATGATTTTCAGGTGGTGGAAATTGCCTGAGCAAAAATATGAAGTTGATGATTTGTTTGAAAGTCTTGGTAATTTTTTCCCGGGCCATAATTTTTCTATCTCTTTTATATGTCTTGAATTTCTAAAAATGGAAGGCCGCTGATGGTTGATAAAAAGATAAAAGTTATGATTTGCCTGTTAGCTTTGTTTTTCATACTCCTTTCCGGCTTTTTTCTCTCAGGCTGTAAGAAACAAGGAGGTCTCATGGCTGATGTAGTTCTGATAAATGGAATGATAAGAACCATGGCAGAAAACCAGCCTCTGGCTGAGGCTCTGGCCATCAAGCAAAACCGTTTGCTCAGGGTTGGTTCAGCTACCGAAATCAAACCTTTAATCGGCTTAAACACCAAGGTAATTGACCTTCAGGGTAAACTGGTGTTACCCGGTTTTATTGATTGTCATACCCATTTTCTCAACGGAGGCTTTGCCCTCAAGGCGGTCAAACTCCGTGATTGCCGGAGCCGGGAAGAATTTGTAGAAAGAATTAGGCAGAAGGCTTCTGAACTTCCACCTGGTTCCTGGATTCTTAATGGTGACTGGGACCATGAACAATTTACTCCGGTGGAATTACCAAAAAAAGAGTGGATTGATAGCGTAACTCCAGATCATCCGGTTTGCCTTAATAGGTTTGACGGGCACATGGTTTTACTGAATAGTCTGGCTCTGAAAATAGCAGGAATTGATAAAAACACTGTTTCACCACCGGGTGGAGAGATTGTCCGGGATCCTCATACAGGTGAGCCAACCGGCATTTTAAAGGATGCTGCCTGCGACCTGGTTTATGCCCGCATTCCTGAGCCAGGTTTTGCAGAGAAGCTGGAAGCTGCCAGAATGGCTCTTAAGGAGGCAGCGACTCACGGAGTGACTTCGGTCCATGATATGTCAGATCCGAATAGTTTTGAAGTTTACGAAGAGCTGCTCAGAGAAGGAGAACTCACTGCCCGATTGTATGTTTATTTTCAGATTAACGATATAGAGAATGTAATCAAGCTGCGACTTAAGTCCGGCTTCGGGCACCCTTTTCTACGCTGGGCCGGACTCAAAGGTTTTGTCGATGGTTCTCTGGGGTCGAGCACGGCTTATTTTTTTGAGCCTTACCACGATAACCCTGCTACCTGTGGTTTACTGGCTGCCCATATGTTTCCGGAAGGCATCATGGAGCGAAGGCTGCGTCTGGCTGATGAGCATGGCTTGCAGGTAGCCATTCACGCCATTGGTGACAGAGCCAATGCTCTGATACTGGACATCATGGAAAAAATAATTAAGGAGAAGGGACCACGAGACAGAAGGTGGAGAATAGAGCATGCCCAGCATCTCAGAAGAGAAGATATTAGTCGTCTGGCCAGATTGGGATTGATTGCTTCCATGCAGCCGTATCATGCTATCGATGATGGCTGCTGGGCGGAAAAAAAGATAGGTCCAGAGAGGGCGAAAACCACCTATGCATTTCGAGCGCTTCTTGAAGCTGGCGCTACTCTGGTTTTTGGTTCAGACTGGACAGTAGCGCCTCTTGACCCTCTGGCCGGGGTTTATGCCGCCGTGACCAGAAGGACACTTGACGGAAGAAACCCCCAGGGATGGATTCCTGAGCAAAAAATTACGCTGGAAGAGGCTGTTAAAGCCTATACCATCAAGGCTGCCCAGAGCGAGTTTTCCGAAGAAGAGAAAGGAACTTTGCAGGAAGGTAAGTTGGCTGACCTGGTAGTGATTGACCGTGACATATTCAAGCTTGAACCAGAAGAAATAATCAAAGCCAGAGTCATTTTAACTATGGTTGATGGCCGGGTGGTTTTTGCAGATAAGAACAGTGGACTTCTAAAATGAACAGAGAGCTCAAACCTTTGGAAAAGATTAAAATGCTGTTAAGCAATTACCCAAAAGAAAGACACCATTTGATTAATTTCTTACATCTTATCCAGGATGAACTCGGCTACCTGTCAGAAGAGGCGATTGAACTTCTTTCAGAACATTTTTCTCTTTCGCCAGCAGAAATTTTTGGCGTGGCCACTTTTTATGCTTCATTCAGAATAACCCAGCCCGCAGAACACGAGATTCAGGTCTGTCAGGGAACAGCCTGTCATGTCCGTGGAGCTGAAGCTATTCTGGAAGAGTTTTCTCGGCAATTAGATAAACATTATGGAGAGCAAGGCTGGTCCAGCAAAGTTTCCCTGAGAAAGGTTAATTGCCTTGGCTGCTGTGCCATTGGTCCAGTGGCTGTGGTAGATGGCCAGATTGAATCCAGGATGACTCTGACAAAAGTAAGAGAAATTGTCCGGAGATTATATCAGAAAGACAACCTTGAAAAAATACGAGAGCAGAATGACCAAGAATAGCTTGAGAAGGATTAATTCTTTAATTGAATTGCAGAAACTAATTGAGTTCTGGGCTGGTAAACCCCGGCCGGAGAAAATTATATCTTTATCATCGGCCAGCTGTGGCCGGGCATCCGGTGCTCTCAAAATTTCCTCTGCTCTGGATAAATGTTTGCGGGAATTAAATCTCACTGACCGTTTTGAGCTCAAGCTTACTGGTTGCCATGGTTTCTGCCAGCTTGAACCAGACCTGGTAATATTTCCTGAAGGATATTTTTACCCTAGCCTCTATCCTGAGCAGGTTCCGGCTATTGTAGAAAAAACGCTTCTGGCCGGAGAATTCCTTCATGAATTTGCCTTTAAGGACCAGCAGAGCGGGAAAGTATACAGTCGTGTTTTTGAGTTGCCCCTGTATCAGAAACAGCTGCGCTGGCTGCTTGATGCTCACCTGGACCTAGATCCTTTAAGCCTGGAAGATTATTTTGCTCATCAGGGTTTTTCTGCCCTGCGAAAGGTTTTAACTTGGGATAATCAGGAAAAAGTCATTGACCTTATCACAGCTTCTGGACTCAGAGGGCGAGGGGGAGCTGGTTTTCCCACCGGCTTAAAATGGCGTTTGGCCAGGAACGTAGAGAGCCAGGAAAAATATCTGGTTTGCAACGGAGATGAAGGAGACCCGGGAGCATACATGGACCGCGGGCTGCTGGAGAGCAACCCATTCAGTGTAGTAGAAGGAATGATTATCGGTGGTTATGCTATAGGTGCCCGGAAAGGGTTTATCTATATCCGCCAGGAATATCCACTTGCTATAGAAAGAATGGAAGCAGTACTGCGAAGCTGCCGCCAGGTAGGTTTGCTGGGAGAGAAAATTCTCGGAACAGAATTTTCTTTTGACCTGGAAATTATTCGCGGTGCCGGAGCTTTTGTTTCAGGTGAGGAAACAGCCCTGATAGCCTCCATTGAAGGACGGAGGGCCTTTCCCAGGCAGAGGCCGCCCTTTCCGGTAGTCCGCGGACTTTTTGGACAGCCGACCGTCATCAACAACGTGGAAACCTGGGCAAATGTGCCCCTGATTATTCGCCAAGGGCCAGAGTGGTACAGCCAGGTGGGCACGACCACCAGTAAAGGCACAAAAATATTTTCGCTGGTTGGCCAGGTCAGGTTTACCGGACTGGTAGAAGTACCTCTGGGTATAAGCATAGGTGAAGTGGTCCAGGAGATCGGAGGTGGAGCACCTGCAGGGAGAAAAATAAAGGCTGTACAGACAGGTGGTCCTTCTGGTGGCTGTTTGCCGACCAGTATGTTTAACCTGCCTCTGGATTATGAAGCCTTGCAGGCAGCCGGTACCATCATGGGTTCAGGAGGTATGATTGTGCTTGACGATTCCACCTGCCTGGTGGACCTGGCTCTTTACTTTTTAAAATTTGCTTCCGGTGAATCCTGCGGGAAGTGTGCACCCTGCCGTCTGGGTACAGTGCAGATGGTAGAAATTCTGGAGAGAATAACTAGAGGCGAGGCCCAGCTTTCTGACCTTGACCGGCTGGAAAAACTTGGCCGGGTTATGCAGAAAGGTTCTCTCTGTGGGCTTGGTAGAACCGCAGCTAACCCAGTGCTCAGCGGGCTACGTTATTTTCGGGAAGAATTTGAAACACACGTAGTGAGAAAACAGTGTCCGGCACTGGTCTGCCGGAAGCTCATCACCTATGCCATTGACCGGGAAAAATGCCGCCGCTGCTACCTTTGCCTTAAAAATTGTCCATTTGGTGCCATAAAAAAAGAAGCTGACGGCTGGCCTTACGTGGATGAAGAGTTATGCCAGTCATGTGGTCTCTGTCTGAACATCTGTCCGAAAGAGTTTGACGCCATTTTTAAAAAGCCCAGATACAGTGAGGGCGGAGAGGGACGAATGGTAGATTATGAAAATAATCAGGGGCTGAACAGAAAATGAGCCAGGATAGAATTAGCCTAAAAATTAACGGCCGCGTGCTGCAAGTCCAGAGCGGAAAAACCATTCTTCAGGTGGCCAGAGAAAACGGAATTTTTATTCCTTCTTTATGTGAGTTAGAGGGGCTGCCGGCTTTTGCTGGCTGCCGTCTCTGTCTGGTGGAAGTGGCTGGAAAGCCAAACTGGTTACCGGCCTGTCAGGTTAGAGCAGAAGAGGGAATGGAAATCATTACTTCTACGCCAGAGCTGGAGGAGTTAAGGCGAAATATTCTGCAGCTGATTTTAAGTGAGCATCCATATTTCTGTCTTTTGTGCCAGGAAAAAAACACCTGCCAGGAAGAAAAAGCCACTATCTCTCGGGCACTCGAGCCGGGTGGTTGTGTTTTCTGTCAGAAGGACGGTAATTGTGAATTGCAAAAAGTGGTGGAGTACCTGAAAATTGAGAAGGTGGAATATTCTTTCAGGGATAGAGCCCTGGTTTTATGGCTTGACGACCCGTTTATCAAACACAACCCCAACCTCTGTATTCTCTGTGGCCGTTGCGTTCGAGTTTGCCATGAAATCAGGGGGGAAGGGGTGTTGACTTTTGCCTGGCGTGGCCAGAAGATGGAAATCAGCACGGCTTTTGGCCGCCGTCTGCTGGAATCTGACTGCAGTTTTTGCGGCGCCTGCCTGGATGTTTGTCCGGTAGCGGCCTTTTCCGAAAAAGGTACCTGGAGCGAACGTAACCGGAGCCTTAGAAAATTTAATTATCTATGCTCGCTCTGTAGCTCGGTTTGTGAAATGGAAGTGGAAGCAACTGAAGAGGGAGAAATCCTCAGAATTCATCCGGCTGAAGAAAACCGGCCCGCTTTTCTATCAGGCTGCAGCCGGGGCCGGTTTGGTTTGAAAGAGTTGCTGAACGACACGCAGGGAAGTTTGAAGAATCTGGCTGAAGTTGACCCTGCCAGGAGAAGGAAAGAGCCTGACTTGGCCTCAGAGGAAGTAGCCAGAAAGTTAAAGCAGTACCAGCCTGAAGAGATGGCCTTTATTTTTGACGGGCAGTCGCCACTCGAAGAAATAATTAATTTTTTGGAGATAGCCAGAACGCTTCAGACAAAAAATGTTTTCTGGTTTTATCCAGATGATTTTTTGACCAGGCTGGCTGCTTTTGAACGGGAACAAGCCATCAGTTTCAGAAGAAAATTAGAAAAGGAATTTATTTCCCGGGCCAGGACTTTTTTGCTGGTGGACTGTGATTTAAAGAACGAAGGGCTGAAACTGTGGCTCCAAGTAAAAGACAGACTGAGGCAGTCAGCAAGTCTCATTACTGTGGACAGTGGTTTAAACAGCCTGGAGCTTCAAGCTTCATACCAGCTGAGGTGCCGGCCAGGAACAGAGGCCCTGGCCCTTGTCCTTTTACAGCAAAAAATTATAGAAAAAAAGCCAGACCTGGATTTTGTAGAGGGGCAGGCCCTCTGGCGAGAGAAAATAAAAAAGTTCCCCTTAAGTTCCTGGCTGGTGAGGACAGGATTATCTAATGCACAGTTAGAAGGTGCAGCAGAGTGTTTACTGAAAAATGGACCAGTGGTAGTTTTTTTTGGACCGGGGTTATTAAGAAAAGAAGGCTGGAAGGCCACTCTTGCTTATCTCTGGAACCTAGCTACCTGCCTCGGGGCGGAGCTTTTCCCTGTGACCATCAGAGTTAACGAGCTATTTTTGGAAAAGCTTACAACCAGGTATTCGGCTAAAATATCTCCTGACCTTTTGGACATTTCCAGTAAAATAAGAGGCGGAGAGATCAGGGCCGCAGTGATTCAGGGTGAGGTGCCCTTGCTGGTCAAACCAGAGTTTCTCTTGGTTTTAAGTCCCTGGAGTTCAACCAGGCTATCTGAAAATCACATTTTATGGCCTCAGAACAATATTATTTTTGCTGGTGGACATTTTGGGGATGTTTTCGGAAACCTGAAAAAAAGGACAAGTGGGAATGAGGTGTCTTCAGGTAGCCAGAAACTAAAAGAAATTTTATTTTCCGGGGAAGTTTCAGCTTTCCGGGAGGATGAGTTGATAGAGGAATTAGCCAGAGAGTTAATTTCTGAAAAGATGGAGAGGCCAAAGTATGTGCTTAATGTTTCTCTGGATGAAGAGCCTGGAAAGCTTTTTACTCCCGTCACAGAAGATGGATTTAGAGATTTAATTATTTTTATTGAGCCTAACCTTGATTGTTATGCCGGCAGGTTTATGGGAAAAGAAGGTGGTTCGTTCAGGCTGCTCCGTCACCCGGACCTGCTCTGGCTCAATGGAGAAGACATTTTAAGATGGGGGTTAAGAGAAGGCCAGAATGTTATTCTGGAAGTTGAAGGCTTAGAATTCAGCTTAATCCTAAAGGCAGACCGCCGGATGAAAAAACAAACCGCTGTGGTCAGGCCAGATTTACATCACCCCTTCTGGATTAAAAAATATAAAGATGGCCTGGTAAAGGGGAAAATTAGGGTCTTAAAAAATTAAAGAAAAAAAGGTTTGAGGATGTATAGAATATTAAAAAATCAAAGGCTGGTGCCTAACCTTTATCATTTGGTAGTTGAAGTACCCGAAGTGGCGCGCTCGGCCAAACCCGGCCAATTTGTGATGGTCATTCCTGATGAGAAGGGAGAAAGAATTCCTTTAAACCTGGCTGATTTTGACAAGGATAAGGGAACGATTGAGCTAGTTTATTTAGTGGTAGGGGTGAG
The DNA here is from genome assembly GCA_014359965.1 of Candidatus Aminicenantota bacterium. Classification (GTDB taxonomy): domain Bacteria; phylum Acidobacteriota; class Aminicenantia; order Aminicenantales; family Saccharicenantaceae; genus Saccharicenans. The sequence continues at coordinate 2,383 of JACIYK010000030.1, read as the reverse complement.
CACCAGAAAACTTTCCCGCATAAAACCAGGGTCTTCTCTGGCTGGTGTGGCCGGACCGCTCGGACGTCCGACAGAGATTGGCAGAAAAGAAACAGTTTTTCTAGTTGGCGGATGTTTTGGACCGGCTGGTTTATACCCCATAGCCAGGGAATTGAAGTTAGCCGGGAATAAAGTGATTTTTCTTACAGAAGCTAGGGACCATGCCTATGTTTACTGGGAAGATAAGATTAAAGCCTTTGCTGACCATTATTTTAACCTGTTCAGGCGGGATTGTTTTGATTCTGGCAAAACGCTGGAAACGGCGTTCAACATGGTTAAGTTAAAATATCCTGAACTGAGCCGGGTTCTGGTCATGGGTTGTGATTATTTACTCCATAAAATTTCCACTCTTACTTCATCTTCAGGAATTAAAATCGAAGTTTATTTAACGCCTATAATGGTAGATGGTACCGGTATGTGCGGGGCCTGCAGGGTAACGGTTTCGGGCAAGACTTATTTTGCCTGCGTCGATGGACCGGTATTTGACGGACATGGCCTAGACTGGGTAGAGTATTTCGCCCGCAGGCAGGCTTTTCTGCCTCAGGAGCAACTGGCTCTTGGTAAGCTGGAAATTCTTCCACCGGAGCAGAAAAAAACATGAGTAAGCTGGAGAGCTTTGAGCCGGGACTGGCAAAAAAACTATCTGAGGAAAGAGAAAAAGACTGGAGGAAAGCTCTGCGTCGGGAGCTTACTGTTCAGCAGCGGCTGGCGATTCCCCGGCATAGAATGCCTGAACAACCGGTTTCTCAAAGGATAAAAAATTTCCAGGAAGTTAACCTTGGTTATACCCTGGAGCTGGCTCGGGCAGAAGCTCAGCGCTGTCTCGATTGTGGACAGCCTGGTTGCGTGGCTGGTTGCCCGGTAGCCATAGATATTCCCACTTTCATTAAGCATATTGAAGCTGGCGAACCTGAGCGCGCACTGGAGAAAATCCGGGAAACTAACGGGCTTCCGGCTATCTGTGGTCGGGTTTGTCCCCAGGAAGTTCAGTGCGAAAAGAATTGCAACTTGATAAAAGCTGGAAAAGAACCAGTAGCCATCGGTCATCTGGAACGCTTTGCGGCGGATTTTATCGGGCAGCTTTCTGAGAAAGTTACTGTTTCTACAAAAGAATGTTCAGCAGGCAAAAAAGTGGCGGTAGTGGGCTCAGGGCCTGCCGGTTTGACCGCGGCTGCCGACCTGGCCCGTCTTGGTTACAGCGTCACAGTGTATGAGGCTCTGCATCTACCAGGTGGGGTGTTGGCTTACGGTATTCCAGAATTCAGGTTACCCAGGGCTATTCTAAATTCAGAGATAAGTTTCATAAAAAGCCTGGGTGTAGAAATCAGAACAAATTTTATTGTTGGCCGCACGGCCACTCTGGAAGACCTGAAAGAAGACGGGTTTAGAGCCTTTTTCCTGGGCACCGGTGCTGGGCTGCCGGCTTTCATGGGAGTTCCTGGCGAAAATTTGCTCGGTGTTTTTTCAGCCAATGAGTACCTCACCAGGGTTAACTTGATGAAATCTTTTAAATTTCCAGAATACGACACACCTGTGCCAGCTGCCAGAAAGGTGGCGGTCATAGGTGGTGGCAACGTGGCTATGGATGCCGTGCGCACAGCTCTAAGGCTTGGTGCTAAAGAAGCAGTCATTTACTACCGTAGGTCGCGGGCTGAGATGCCGGCCAGGGCAGAAGAAGTGAAGCATGCGGAAGAAGAAGGGGTAATTTTTAATTATCTTACTGTTCCTGTACGTTTCCTGGGGGATAGTCAGGGGCGCCTACGGGGCCTTCTTCTCCAGAGATTGACTCTGGGACCGCCCGACTCTTCTGGACGGCCAAGGCCAGTGCCCGTGCCAGGTTCTGAGTATGAGGTTGAAGCCGACTTGGCTGTGGTGGCCATCGGCCAGAGCCCAAATCCACTTTTGATCAGACAAATTGCTGGTCTAAAGCTCGGACGCTGGGGCAACGTGGAGGTTGATTGGGAAAGTATGGGCACCAGCCTGTCTGGTATTTTTGCTGGTGGAGATGCAGTTCGTGGCGGTGCCACTGTCATCCTGGCCATGGGTGATGGCCGAAAATCAGCCCGCAGTATAGATAACTTCCTAAGAAAGTGCTAATCTTATCTAAACTACAGCGGAGTTTAACAGCAAAATGAAACAGGATGAGCTTTTCCCCGCAGAAAAAGGCCGCATCGGAACCGATGAATCCGGCAAAGGAGATTTTTTCGGTCCACTGGTTGTGGCTGGTTTTTTCCTGCCGGAAGGACAGGAAGAAGTCCTCAGAGAACTCGGTGTTAAAGATTGTAAAAGACTTTCTGATAACAGGGTGATAGAAATTGCCGCTCTGCTACGAAAAGGATATGTT
>JACIYK010000003.1 GCA_014359965.1 Candidatus Aminicenantota bacterium | reverse complement strand
TCTGGAGTTTCATTACAGAGCTATATAGCCAAGATGAAATGCTGCTCGGCGCTCTGGCAAATCATCTCCACCGATAAGCCCATAAAGTCCATCGCTCTGGAAGCCGGCTACGAGCCGCTCTATTTTTCTAAATTATTTCACCAGATTTTTGACACTCCCGCTTCTTCCTTCAGAAAGCTAAACCAGCAAAGTTCTTGACTAACATCTGGCCCCCTATTATGATAGACAGAGTGAACGGGCAATTAATCGCGGAGAAAAGTTATTCCGATAAACGGATATCTAATGAACATAAAGGGAGGTGTTTCCATGCCCAGAAAAACCGGGCTGAGCTTTTTTTTAATTCTCATCTTTTTGCTGGTTATTACGACCATGAGTGAAGGAGCTTTCAAGAAAGAAGACATCAAGGTTTTTAAGCTGGACAACGGGCTTAAAGTCATTCTCTACGAAGACCACAAGATACCCAACATTTCTTACTACACCTTTTTCAAAGTTGGCTCTCGCAACGAACGTCCTGGACTGACCGGCGTCTCCCATTTCATAGAGCACATGATGTTTAACGGCACCCAGAAATTTGGTCCAGGGGAATTTGACCGCATCATGGAATTTTACGGCGGGGCTAACAACGCCTATACCGGCGATGATTTTACAGCCTATACCGACTGGTTTCCCAGCCAGGCCCTGGAAAAAATGGTGGAGCTGGAAGCTGACCGGATGCAGGGATTAATTTTTGACCCTCAGGTTTTTGAATCAGAAAGAGGTGTGGTGGCTTCCGAGCGCCGGATGAGTGTGGAGAACAACAACGAGGCCATCCTGTACGAAAACGTGCGGGCCACAGCCATCATGGCTCATCCTTACCACTGGGACGTCATCGGCTGGATGAGCGACATTCTGAGCTGGCGCCGAGATGAAGTTATACAGTATTACCGAACCTACTATGCGCCTAACAACGCCATCCTGGTAGTGGTGGGAGATTTTGAGACCGCCAGATTGATGGAGCTCATCAAGAAATACTACAGCCCAATTCCAGCCCAGACCCCACCGCCACCGATAACCACTGTCGAACCACCACAGCTCGGACGAAAAGAAGTGGTAATCAAGAAAGAAGCCCAGACCCCATCTTTTATGGTTGTCTACCACGGCCCAAAATGCACGGACCCAGATTTCTTCGTGCTGTCGCTCCTGGAGAAGCCCCTGCTTCAGGGTGAAAGCAGCCGTCTTTACCGCCGGCTGGTTAGAGAGGAACAGATAGCCATAAACGTCTACGGCGGAATTGAAGAAAAAATAGATCCCTTTCTTTTCTCCATCATCGTTAAACCCAGACCCGGAGCTGACCTGGACCGCATTGAAAAAATCGTAGATGAAGAGTTAAACAAAATCATTGAACAGGGAATAACTGAACAGGAATACCAGAAAGCGCTGAACATCGTCCGCAGCGATTTCTACTTTGGCCTGCAGACCAATTCTGGCAAAGCCAACCTTATCGGTGCGGCGGAAGTTCTGTCCGGAAACTACGAAAACCTGTTCGACATCGTTGACCGCTATTCTTCGGTAAAAAGAGAAGAAATTCCGGCTGTAGCTAAAAAATATTTCCACGAACTCAACAAGACCGTGGGTAAATTAATCCCGCAGGGAGGGAAATAATGAACATCAAGAAAACCATTCTTTCTTTACTGTTTATAATAATTTTCACCTCGGGGATGACTATGAGCGCTGAAAGATTACCGAAGCCTGAAAAATTTGTCCTGGATAATGGATTGACTGTTTATTTCTATCGGAATCCGGAGTTACCGCTGGTGAGCTTCAGGATGCTCATTCCCGGTGCCGGCACAGCCTTTGAGCCTGAAGGATACGACGGTCTGGCCAGCCTGACCGCCGAGCTTCTGCAAAAAGGAACCAAAACTATGTCGGCCGAGGAAATAGCTGAAGCCCTGGATTTTCTGGGCGCTCGCTTTACCATCAGCGACGCCGAGGAATACGCCACGGTTTACGGCGAATGCCTTTCCGAACACCTGCCGCGCCTGCTGCAGATTACCTCTGATTGCCTGATGGCTCCAGCTTTTAAAGCTGAAGAATACCAGAAAGAACTCGCCCGGAAGAAAGATAGTCTGAAAGCCATAAAAGACAACCCCGGTTCAGCCCTGCGTCAGTATTTTAGGAAAGCTTATTTCGGCCAGCATCCTTTCGGTCACCTTTCCACCGGAACTGATTCTTCGCTCGAGCGCATGTCACTGGAAGAAATAAAAAAATTCTACGCCGCCCGCTACCGGCCGGATGTAGCTATCCTGGCGGTTGTTGGTGAGGTAGAAAAAAGTAAATTACATGAGATGCTGAAAACCACGCTGGGAAAATGGCCTAAACCCGGCAGTCCAGCTCCCACTACAACTATCCCCGCCCTCCCCACTCCTCGAGGGAAAAAACTGGTGTTTGTGGATAAGCCAGACGCTACCCAATGTTATTTTGCCCTGGGCGCGCCTGGTTACCCCGTGGGCGACAAAATATCCGCCCCAGCCAGCGTCATGAACACTCTGTGGGGCGGACGTTTTACTTCCTGGCTCAACACCGAGCTGAGAATAAAACGCGGGTTGACTTACGGCGCCAGCAGCACCTTTCAGTCCTGGAAAAACGGCGGGCTGTTCATGGCTTCCTCTTACACCAAGAATGACAAAATCGGCGAAATGCTGGACATCACTTTTGACCTGCTCAAGAAAGCCAGAGAACAGGGGTTCTCAGCCGAAGAGGCAGAAAGTGCCCGCAATTACATCCTGGGCCAGTTCCCTCAGAGACTGGAAACAAACGGGGCTAAAGCCAACGCTTATCTCCAAGTCATCTATTACGGTCTGGGCTTTGATTACTTTGACAGGTATCTCAACGAAATCAAGGCCATAAAACCGGAATCTCTGAAAGATGTTGCCCAGCGCCTGCTGCCAGAAAAAGATTTCGTTCTAGTTGTGGTGGGCAAGGGCAGCGAAGCCCTGAAACTTCTGGAAAAATACGGCCAGTTTGAAGTTAAGAAGATTACTGACCCAGGTTTTTAAGCCCCGAAGGTGGCCTGGCCCGAAAATTAATTCTTAGAATTTAGCTATTTGAAAAAATTTAAAAACAGGGTAATTATCAAGGCGTTGGTAAAATCAATAAAAAAGGCCCCAACCATGGGCACTACCAGAAAAGCTCGCGGCGCTGGGCCGTAGCGTTCTACAATGGCTTTCATGTTGGCCATGGCATTGGCTGTAGTGCCCAGACCAAAACCACAATATCCGGCACTCATAACGGCGGCGTCATAATCTTTGCCCATAAGTTTGAAAACAACCAGAGATGCCAAGGCCACCATCCCCACCTGAGCCAAAAGGATTATCAGCATTGGTAGAAACAGACCGGCCAGCTCCCACAATTTTAAAGTCATAAGAGCTATGACCAAGAAAAGGTTCAGCGCCACATGGCCCAGGTCGTCAATTACCTTCTGGTCCAGCGCCAGCCAGCCGGTCAGGTCATCAACATTTCTGATGAGCGCCGCCACAAACATGGCTCCGATGTAAGCCGGCAGAGTGATGCCCAGCGAAGAAAACCATTGGCTGACCCAGGAGCCAACCCACATCGCCAGCAAAATTATGACCACGCTTTTTAAGAGCACAAAAGAGCTCTGTTCCTCATCACTGGGCCTTCCCTTTTTTTCTCTGGTCAAAAGCTCTTCCACCACCTCTTCCGCTTTTTCAGGCACGGCGATCTCCTGTTCTCGGCTCCGTCTTCTTTTCAATTTATTCTTTTCTATCAGAAAAGTGCCTACCGGCCCACCAAGCAGACCACCAGAGATTATGCCAAAAATGGCCGCGGCCACCGCAGCCGTAGCGGCACTTTGTACCCCAGCCTGCTCAAAAACCGGGCCAAAGGCCAGGGCCGTGGCCGGCCCGCCGGTTTGCGACACTGAGCCGCAGATTACTCCCAGAAGTGGATGCAATCCAAAGGGAAGCGCCAGCAACAGGCCCAGAACATTCTGCAGCACGACCATGACCGTAGCTATCAGGAAAAACAGCAATACCTGCGGCCCGCCAACCTTTAAAAGCGACAGGCTGGCAGCAAAACCTATGGTGGTGAAAAAGGCAATCATCAGCGGGTCGCGCAGAGTAGTATCAAACTGCACGGGATTAATCTGATAATGATGAAAGACAAGAGTCACCAGTGAAACAAGCAAACCGCCGATAACCGGCGCCGGAATGTTAAACCGGTCCAGAGGCCTTATCCAGCGGCGAAGCCCATAACCTAAAAACAGCACCGCGCCAGCAAAAGCTACAGTTTGAATCAGGTCAAGTTTCAGCACCCGGGCTCCTTTCAATTTTATTTATTTTTTATCACGATTTTTTAGATTTAACATTTTCAGCTTAAACTCTCAACCATTTTTTTACTCAGCGGGATTCTTGAACTATTAGGGCCTGAACCCGACCATTAATCCTTACTTTCAGCTGCTTCCTTTTTACTTTTTCCAAATAAAATAATGCTGAAAAAAGCAAAAAACAGGTGCGCTCAGATAAACAATAATTTTAAGACCTTAACTCTATTGGGCCTAAAGCCAGAGGTGAAGTTCAAACAGAGCCAGACCCGACCTTCAATCAGGAGCCTATAAAAGGCACTTTCTGCCTTTCACCTGTTTGTTTTATACCCTGTCGAAAATGGGCTTTAACCTTTTTTCCTGGAAGCGGCTTTTTGCAGCAATCTCTGTCTGGTGTAGGGAATCAGTCCACCAGCATCAATGATGGCCTGCCTAGCTGCCGGCAGTGCCTCTACTCTGAATTCTTTGCCAGAGGTTCGGTTGATGATTTTATCGGGTAAAATTTCAAGCTCATCCCCTTCTTCAGCTTCAATTTCCGGGCAGACCACTACTTTGAGGCCCAGGTTAATAGCGTTCTGCAGGAAAATGCGGGCAAAATTCTTAGCTACAATCACCAGCTCATGTCCTTTGAGGGTAGAAGCTGCCTGTTCCCTTGAAGAACCACAACCAAAATTTTTTCCGGCCACCACCACACTGCCTGGCGGGATTTCCCCTCTTTTGAGCCTGGCGTTGAATTCAGGAAAATCAGCAAAAGCGTACTGCGGCGTTTCCGAAGGCAAGACCGTGGCCATGAACCGACCAGGATAAATAATGTCAGTTGATATGTCATCACCAAGTTTCAAAACTACCTTGGCCATGTTATTTGCCTCCTTTCCTGGGGTCAGTAATGAACCCGGTTATGGCAGAAGCCGCAGCCACAGCCGGCGAGCAGAGATAGACCTCAGCCTTGGGGTTGCCCATGCGGCCCTTAAAATTCCGGTTAGTGGTAGAAAGGGCCACTTCGCCATCGCCCAGAGCCCCCTGGTGAACACCCAGGCAGCAGCCGCAGCCCGGGTTCATGACCACTGCCCCAGCTTTAACCAGGTCGGCAATGTAGCCGAGTTTAAGTGCCTGCTGGTAAATGCGGAAAGAAGCGGGGAAAACCAGCATCCTCACTCCCCTGGCTACCTTTTTGCCTTTAAGGATTTTAGCCGCCACGGCCAGGTCGTCCAGACGGCCGTTGGTGCAGGAGCCAATAACAATCTGGTCCACTTTGACTTTGCCCACCTTGCTGACCGGCTTAACGTTATCAACGGTATGCGGGCAGGCCACCATGGGCTCCAGCTCTGAAACATCAATTTCTACCACCTGGTCGTACTCTGCCTCCGGGTCAGGACCAAAAACTTCAACTTTGTCCTTAACCCCGGCTTCTTCCTTTAAATAGCGAAGAGTTTCTTTGTCCGGTGGCACAATTCCAGAAGTGGCACCAGCTTCTACGGACATATTGCAGACGGTCAGGCGCCCGGAAGTGCTCATGCGCTCTACAGCTGGACCGTGGTACTCCAGCACTTTGAAATTAGCTCCTTCAGCCGTAATCTTGCCAATGAGATAAAGAATAAAATCCTTGGGCAAAACATAACGGCCAAACCGTCCGGTGGCCACTACTTTGATAGTTTTGGGAACTTCCACGTTCAACGCCCGGCCGAGGGCCCAGACAGAAGCCATCTCCGTGGCCCCGATGCCAAAGCTAAAAGCACCCAGGGCCCCGTGCGAAGTAGTGTGGCTATCAGTGCCCACCACCACCGTACCCGGCCGCACATAACCACTCTCAGGCAGAATCTGATGGCAGATGCCACCTTCATCACCGCGGATGTCGTGGAATTTCTTGATTTTCTGAGCCGCCACAAACTCGCGGATTTTTTTCTGGTTGGTAGCAGTCTTGGAACTTTCGGCCGGCACCCGGTGGTCAAAGATGATGGCAATCTTATCCGGGTCCCATACTTTTGGTTTTAAGCCCGTCCCCTGGTAAATTTCCAGGAACTGATTGATGACCAGAGCCGCATTCTCGTGGGACATAGCCAGGCTGACAGCTGGCTCCACCACTTCACCGGCTTTAACTTCTTTTCGGCCGGTGGCTCTGGCCAGGATTTTTTCCACCATGGTCATAGCCATTGGTTGATGACCTCCTTCCCTGATTTTATACCCCGGCCGCCAGCCGTGATGGCTTCGGTCAGGATTTTTAACTTAAAGCCTTTGCGGCTCACTCTTCTTCCGCCTGCCTTCAGGCCAGTCTGGCTTATTTTGTTTTATTTATACTTGACCTGGATTTTTTCCTTGGGCAAAAACTCTTCTTCCAGAGCGCGGTAGTCTTTCAAGCCAACAAAAGTGGTGTATTCTTCAAAGCTGCTCAGCCAGTGAGTCTGACCGGCCAGGATGCCAGTCGGAGAATTTTTTAGCGCTGTAAAGAATTCGGTCAGGGCCTTGTGCATGACCATGATGGAAGCCACGGGTATTGACACCCGTCCCACGCCCATTTTGGCCAGCTCTGGAATGGGGATGAGTTCAGTCTTAACACCAGTCACCGCATCCATCAGGTTGACTGAGAGCGGTCCTTTGATTTCTTTCACGGCTCTTTCAATATCAGCTCTGGACCTTATGCCATCAATGAAAACCAGGTCAGCCCCTGCTTCCAGGTACAGGTTGCACCGCCTGATGGCCTCATCCAGCCCGGCTATGGCGAACACATCTGTCCGGGCGTTGATGATGAAATCCGGGTCCAGTCTGTCCCGGACCTTAGCGCAGGCTTTAATCTTTCCCATCATTTCTTCAGCCGGAATGACTTCCTTCCCAGCCATGTGACCGCAACGCTTGGGGAAAACCTGGTCTTCAATGTTCATGCCGGCTGCGCCCATGGTTATAACTCTCTCCGTGACCCAGGCCGCGTTTATGGCATTGCCACCGCCGGTATCCAGGTCAGCCATAACCGGAATGTTGACTGCCTGCACAATGTTCCAGGTCAGGTCCAGAATGTCTTTCATCTGCACCAGACCCACATCAGGTTTGGCCAGCAGAGAACCGGCCAGACCAAAGCCAGAAACCTGAATGGCTTCAAACCCGCACTTTTCAATGATTTTGGCACTAAGGGCATCATGACAGCCAGGAACCACCACGGCCCGGCGTTCCATGATGGCTTTTCTCAGGACTGTTGTTTTTTTCATCTCTTTCTCCTCAGTTGTTTATTTTTAAGCAATTATTATAATAAGAAACATGTTTTTTTACCACTAAAGATGTGCAGGAGGCATGATGAGCGACAGACAGAACCAGAACTGGCCAGCTGATTTTTTCACTCCAGAAGAGCTGGAAGAATTTGCCAGGCTAGGAGAAAAATTTTCGTTTAAAGAAATGGCTGAGTACCAGAAAAAATGGCTTGAGCTGATTGAGGAAATCACGCAAAAAATCCACCTGCCGCCTGAAAGCCAGGAAGCGCAAAAGCTCCTGGACAGGTGGGAGAAACTCCTGGACGAAGGCTATCAGGGGCATGAAGAACTGCTGGAGAAAGTTCTTAGAGCCTACAGCCAGTCAGCCATCCCGGCCGAATACAACCTGATTGAGCAGCCGGTCTGGGAATTCATAAAAAAAGCGAAAGCCGTTAGAAAAGAAAATCTTTAAAGGAGTGGCTCAGCCTTAAAAACCGGATGAAACCTGTTTTTGAATACCTTTTCGGCTGGTTCCGTCAGGCACCGCAGCCAGCCCGCCGGGCTCTTCTGGCTTCCTGCTTCGGCTGGATGCTGGATGCCTTTGACGTCATGCTCTACGCCATGGTCCTGGCCTACCTGATGCAGGACCTGTCTATCTCCAAGCCGACGGCCGGGCTGCTCGGTTCTCTGACGCTTCTGGCTTCGGCTTTTGGGGGCATGATTTTTGGTTTGGTGGCCGACCGTTTTGGCCGCACTCTGGCCCTGCGCCTGAGCATCTTAATCTACTCCGTTTTTACCGCTCTGTGCGGCCTTTCCCAGAACGTCATCCAGCTGGCTGTTTTCCGCCTTTTTCTGGGTCTGGGTATGGGCGGAGAGTGGGCTTCCGGGGCAGCTCTGGTTTCAGAGTATTTCCCATCTGAACATCGGGGTAAAGCCCTGGGCTTCATGCAGAGCTTCTGGGCCATTGGCTACGCTCTATCAGCGTTAGTAACAGCCATTATCTTGCCCAGGTTTAGTTGGAGAGCAGTCTTTTTTGCTGGCATTATTCCAGCCCTGGTTGTTTTCTGGATCCGAAAAAATGTTGAAGAGCCTGAACTGTGGAAAAGAGCCAGAAAAGAAGTTAAATATTCCAGCCAGATAAAGAAATCTCCACCATCAAAAGAAGCAGCCGTCAGCGCCAGCCAGCTGGAGCTCAAGGGAGAGGCTGAAGATAAGCACTCTGTGTCTGGAGCAAATTACAGAAAATCGGCAGGAACTGAAAAAAGCAGCCAGGCCCCTGAAATGCCCAGCAGAGAATATATGAATAATCATTCATATATTAGGTCGGCAGCCAACAGTTTTTCCTCTCGCTTGGTAAAGCTGACTTTACTCGTCACCTTGATGAACGCCCTGACTATGTTTGCCTGGTGGGGCTTTAACCTGTGGATACCCGGTTATCTTTCCCTGGGGCGTGAGGCTGGAGGAGTTGGCCTCAGCACCCGCCACATGTCTTCCCTGGTGATGTTCATGCAGGTGGGCATGTGGATGGGCTACCTGACTTTTGGCTACATCAGCGATATCTTCGGCCGGAAGAAAAGCTATGTCCTGTTCCTGATTACGGCCAGCCTTCTGGTCTTTCTTTATTCCATCACCCCTTCACCATCGCTTCTGCTTTTTTTAGGGCCACTGGTAGCCTTCTTCGGCACCGGATACTTTTCCGGTTTTGGAGCCTTAACCGCTGAACTTTATCCCACGCGAATCAGGGCCACGCTTCAGGGTATTACCTACAACTCCGGGCGAATCGTTTCCGCCATCGCTCCTCTGGCTATTGGCTCACTGGCTCAACAGCACGGCTTCAAAGTAGCTTTCTGGCTGGTATCCTTAGCCTTTAGCCTGGCAGCCCTGACCTGGTCGGCCATCCCAGAAACCAAAGGCAAGGAGCTGGACTAAAAAGAATTAAATAGCAAAATAAGAAAATAAAGCTGGCGATGATTGTATCAACAGTCTCTATTCGCCCCGGGCTCTCAAGCACATTTATCATAAATAAAAGCGGCGGCCAGATAATAACAGGCCTCAGGATAAAAAGCACCTTGTTTACAGGCCGTTTTAATTCTGATTTATAGACAATCAGAAGATTTTTATAAGCGATGACAAGACAAATAAAAGTTATTAAAAAAGAAATTGCGGGCCAGAAATAAAGTCTCGGGTTCGAAAGAAAACTTGAAGCCCGGCCTATTTTACTAGCAATTTCATATGGAGGCTTCGCCATCTGGACTCCAACCCCAGTACCGGTAATAGGCATCAAGAATGGTGCTGTAAAGGACAGGGTCCACGGCCCGGCCGGCATAAGGGCCTGCGGTCAAAGGTTCTAAAAATTTCGGCGGGATAAAAGCATCGTAGTCGCGCTTTCTTCCCTGCCGGTTGTTGATGTGGCGCTCAAGAGTATAAATCCTGCGTCCACATTCCTTAAGGCTTTCGGCCGTATACTCAAACCCGGTCAGGGCCTGATACATCTCCAGAAATGTCGGCGAGGTAAAATCTTCTGTGAAAAAGTCACAGAGTCCAAGAGAATCGGTCAGGGCCTTGCCCACCTGACTTCCGACCACGTAAGCTGCCAGGTCTTCGGCTCCCTGCAAACCAGCTTCCTCTGCCTGAATAGTCCAGGCATAGGTATGGTCACCGCGGCCGCGGTTGGAGGTGCCGTAAGCAGTAAACATGCCGGGAAAAACCTTGGGCTCAATGCCCGCATAGCCCAAGCCCGCATAAGCGGTGGTCAGACAGCGAACTATCTCTTCTGGTTTAACCTGGTTTAAAGACTTGAGCAGTTCTTCAACCACCAGGTCCGTTGGTTGCGACAGAAGCCGGCCAAGGTCCGAGCTCCCATAAACTATTTGCTCCAGAGCTTTTATCATACCCTGTCCGTCACCAAAGGCAGGCGCATCGGGAAATTTCAGCCATCCCTTTTCGTTAAGCTCCATAACGCCAGCCATAACACTGCCAAAAGTCATGGTATCAACGCCGTATTCATTACAAAGATGATTTAGAAAGAAAATAGCTTCCCGGTCAGTCAGGCAGCAGTTTATCCACAAAGCAATGGTTTCAAACTCAGGCCTGACGCCCTGACCGGCATAAGGTCCACTACTCACCGAGGCTGTCCGGCTGCAGAGAATATGACGGCAACGATTGCAGACTCTATGCTGGCCAGCAATTTCCAGAAAAGCCCGGGTAGAAACTTTTTTATAAAGCTCCGGGTCAAAATAGCCTTCAGAAAAATTATGCCAGGGAAGATAACCGCCGAGTTTCCCCAGGTAACCACCGTTAAATGCCCGGTCCAGCCACCAGGTGGTGCCAGTTTCGGGCCGGAAAGAGGCTGTCCAGTTCGGGTCATGAACATGATTTTTAACCGATTCATCTATCTGCCTGGCAGTCTCAATAAATTTTTCACGGTCATAATAGTCAGGAAGCCAGCGGCCGTAGGCTGTGACGGCTACCAGGTTTTTTGAGCCAAAGACCGCTCCCGCTCCACCGCGGCCAAAATTGCGGTGGTAATCAGCAGTTAAGCAGGCAAAAGATACCTGATTCCAACCGGCCGGCCCGGCACACACGGTTGACGAACCCGGATGTTTATGGTTCAGAAAATCAATTATTTCAGAGACCCGGCGCAGGACCTTTTTCCCGTTTTTCTCTTCAAAAAGTTCTGGTTCGGCTTCGAGAATTTCTACTTTTCCTTCATTCACCAGAATCCTCACCGGTTTTTCCGCCCGACCATCAATGATGAGCTGGTCAAACCCGGCCCGCTTGAGCATGTTCGGAAACAAGCCCCCGCAGCTGGAGTGAGTATGCAAACCGAAGACCGGCGGTCGGTTTCCCAGCCAGGGTTGTTTTCGCGGGGAATAAGTAAAAGGACTGATAAAAGAACACGAACCCCGACCGGCCGTGGGAACAGTCGTGTCATTCAAAGATGATTGGCCAATTATGATTCGGTTTGAAGGGGAAAGCGGGCTTTTTAGCCAGCCAACCTTTTTAAAATGCTGAAAATTGAGATAGGCCTGAACCCCTCTGCCACCCAAATAAAGACGGTATATTCCTGGCTCTGCTTCTTGCAGCTCCACTTTTAGGTGATTGAGATCCACAAAAGCCCAGCGTCCGGTGTAACCAAAAAATTTCTTGTTTTTGTTCATTTTACTCTTAATCCCATAAAAAACGATTGTTAAAGGAACAGCAGCATTATAGAAAAAAACTTCCGCCGCCTTCAAATGGTTTATTTACCTGAGAGTCAGCGCACCACGCTGGTATAAATTACCGGCCGGGAGTGACAGATTACAGTCAGGTTCTTTATTTCCTGGCCGGGCTTAACTTCCAGTTTTAAGGGCAGGCTCGTAAATAATTTCAGACGGGATGGTATGGTCTGTTCATCCACTGAGAGTTCATACTTTCCCGGGAATATATTGTCAAACCTGAACTCTCCCATTTCGTCAGTATAAGTGTTGATTTCCTCAGGCTGCCATTTTCCGGTTAAGTCAACACTAACATGATTGACATCAAGGGAGACCGGTTTTAAAAAAACCAAGACATCTTTTAAAAACTGGTCACCCTGGTCAAAAATTCCATTCTTGTTGGCATCCAGGAAAACTATTCCCCTGACGTTTGCCCCCTCAACCAGAGCTATATTAATCTGATAAACTCTTCTTTTGGCTACCACCACAGTCTTTCTTTCCGGCGTCAGAAGATAGAATTCAGCAGGAATATGTCTGAGGTCAATTTCCAGAGTATGCAGCCCTTCCACCACGCGGGGAAAAGTAAACTTCCCCTGTTCATTGCTAACTGCCAGGCTACCATCCTCCAACCGCACTTCCACTCCAGACATGGGCTTTTCCCCTGGGTCACAAAGGCCGTTCAGGTTCTGGTCAGAAAAGATTAAACCTTCAAGGCGGCCCGTGCCAGAAATTTCTAACCCGGCTGCTCGCCCCTGAAAAACAGGTGCCTGCCCCCAGTTAAAACGTTTATCTACTTTAAGAGTGAGCCAGTAGTTGGCCGGAAGCGAAGACTGTATGGGCCAGCTAGCTCTTAAATCAAGCCTGACTTTCATCTGCCAGGGAAGCTGCTTGCCCACTCCCAGCAGAAGTTCCACCCTTTTACTCTCACTTGAGTAAGGATACTCCATCAGGTAATTGGTATAATCAAGCTCACCGTAAAAATCCGCTGACCACAGGAAAGGAGAATAGCCGGCCAGGCGAAACCGATTCTGGGTCAGGGTGCGATTCTGAAGATAATCAAAACGGCGGGCGGTTACAGCTTCCGCCAGAAGGTAAGAACCGTGGCCGCGATGGTAAGTTAGACCCAGGTAAAAGGAAGGGTAAGTAAAATCGTTTTGATTCTGAAGGCGGTCATCAAACTTCTGGTAATAGACTCTAAGGTAAGGATAAAAGCGGCTGAATCGCTTGGCCAGCTGTAAATAAAAGCCAGGACTGATTTGATAACGATAATCTTCTGTCCTGGACCTGGCTCCTGATAAATCAAAGCGCAGGGTTAAATCCGGCCAGGCGGGAGAAAAGAGCGTGAAACCCGTATTAATCCGGAAATAGTCAGTAGTTCTTAACTCCGGCCTCCGTTCTACATTGTCGTGAAAATAGTCCGCAGCTCCAAAGAGGTAAAAACGTTTTTTTGTTTGATATCGCCAGGAGGCATAAAGTCCTTCCTGGTCACGTCCGAAAAAAAACTCATTGCTCAGGCTGCGGAAATCTCCTGTAACCCGACGGTAGTTTAATTCCAGAGATAACCGCCCGCGCTCCAGCAGGGAACCTACCCGCACCGAACTGCCGGGCAAACGAGCAGAATCATCTTCGTTACCTGAAGCATTCAGCTGTATTTCACTGACCATCTTCAGGGCTGAGCTGATTTTATACTCCAATTCCAAAAGCAAGAGATGGTTAACGGGTGTTATCAGCTGGCCATTCCACGTCCTTTCGTTTTCGCTGTGAATAAAACCAAATCCCATGAAAAATCTCTCAGAGGAAAAAACCCGCCCCATTAAGCCCCAGGCTATTTGAGGGGTTATATCGTACCGACTACCAAATAGACCTGTCAGTCTGGCCACCCGACCGGCAAAAAAAATGAACCCGCCTTCAGGACAGCTGTAATCAAAAGAAAAGCCGCGGAGGTAGTTGTAGGTGGGAAAATAATTTGAAAAGCGGAAGCCAAGGTTTGAAAACTGAAAACTATTATCTCCCAGTCTCAAACCAATTTTCCCTGCCCCCAAGGAAAAATTCTGCCAGCCGAAAAACCAGTGGCCGGCTGTAATCCCCTCTCCGCTCAGAGCACCATCAACCAGACCGGTAAAAATGCCATAATTAAAAGTATTCTGATAAAAGTCCAGATGAAGGATATTTTCATACTCATTGGCAAAATAAGGACTGACCGAGGAATAAACAAAATTACGCGTCCAGAAGGAAAGGTTTAAATAACCGGGTCGGTCGGAAAAAATCTGGGCTGAAATTTCTGGCGGGGCAAAAGTAGTAACAAAAGTAATAATAAAGAAAAGGCTAAGATAATAATTTATCCTCGTCCAGAGAGAAAAAGACCTGCTGTTTTTTTCCTTGGCCTGTCTTTTTTTGGTCTTGCTAACTTTTTTATCCATGGCCTGAAAAAAAACAATTAAATGATCATAACCGTAAAAGTAACTACCTGAGTATAAGTTCCGGCTACATACGACCAATTATTATTAAAATAAAATTCTAATTGACCATTTAAAAGACGCCCCCTCCCCTGCCCCAGTTCAAGGCTCTGTCCGGCCATCAGTACTCCGTCCACCAACTGTGGCTTAGGACTGGCCACCCAGGAAACGTTGGAGATGGAGATGACCTGTCCCTGGTCGCCAACCAGGTTTCCTTCAGCTCTGATATAAAGGCGCCATCTTCTGCTTTGAGGCAGCTGGATACTGACCAGCACCGGGCTGTTGGCGCTCACTTTTGGCATAAGGTCAGGATCCCCGGCCTGAAAACTTATAGAACTGGGGGAAATGCTCAGCGTTACCCACTGGCCAGAAGCATTCAGCTCGGCATTATTCGGAAGAAGAAACAACAGAAAAATAAATAGCCAGCTTATCTTGAAGAATTGAATCGCTAAGATTTTATTTTTATGTTTCATCTGTTTTCCCTAAATAGCTTCAGCCAGCAAGGTTACTACGGTCTGATAATTTCCAGGGACGAAAAGCTGGGGGTTATCCGCAAAAAAGAAGTAAAGATTTCCTCTAAAAATACCCGAGCTGGAGATTTTAGCCACCAGAGCAGGAGTCACCTTGCTCAGCTGACCATCAGAAAAGCCAGGGCCCTGAGCTCTCCAGCTTATTGTTTCCACAGGAATAGTATAACCGGTACTCTCATCCCTAAGGTCTGAGTTTGCCACCAGCCAGATATTGACGTTCAATGTTTGATTTCCGACTATTTTCAGGGTCAAGGTAAAAACACCTTCATCGGCAGGAATGGCCTGAGGTTCAGTTACCAAACCGGCCCGGGTGAAAGAGACCTGTGAATTGCTTATTTCCAGCTTGAAGCGCATCGGGATAGTAACAGATAAATTAAGGAGAGCCTCATCTGACTGAGCATAAAGGGCCTCCGCACAAAAAGTAATCAGGAAAAAAATAAATAAGACCGAAAAAACTCTCGAGTTCCTCACTCTTCCTTCCAGAAAAGACTCAAGTTTATTAATCTTTTTTAAGTCGTTCTGCCAATGAAATTTTTCCCTTTGTCTGGCCATCAGATTAATGCTTTACTTAACTTCAATTTCTTTATCGAGACCCAGCAGCTCTTCACGTCCTATATCAATCCTGATTTCAAGGCGGTAACTGCCGGGAGGAAGGTTTTCTTTCAGGGGAATGGACACATAACGCCAGCTAGTGGGCAGAACGGGCTCATCCGGAACTTCCAGAGTGTTTACCTTTTTACCTTGAATATTTTTTATAACTACCTCTCCCTTAAGCCGGAAATGTGTCTTCCCAGAATTAGATATTTTTATTTTCAAGATTTGATTGTTTCCTGATTTTTCAAACAGTGCCTCATCAAGACTTCCCCGTGGTTCTACCTGGCCGACTACCACATAAACAGCAGCCGCGATTTTGGCCGTAAAAGCTACCTGCCCCAGCCGCATTCCCTCCGGGGTTTCAGGCACGTTTTCAAAAGAAACAGCTGCATGATAGCCGCCGGCTTCAATATCTTCTGGCACAGAAATGGTATACCTGACCTGTTTCATCTCCCCGGGTTGAAGTCGGAAGTCAAAGGGATTGACTTTTATCCAGTCTTTGCAGGAAAAGCTAACTTCCTGCTGGCCAACAAAAGAAGGGGTGCCATCTTCCTTCAACCACCAGTTTTCAGGATAAACTTTCAATCTAATCGGCCGGTTTGCATTATTACGCACATAAAAAACATCAGTCAGCCGCCCACCCGGCTTGATTTTATGCTCTACGCGGATGGGCGTAACACCAAAGAATATCTGAGCTTCTAGTGCCGGGGGTAACATAATACTGGACAGCAAAAAACATAGAAAAGCCAGAAAAATTAACCAGCACCAGCGGGGTTTATTCATACCTCTGCCTCCTGCTTTCTTGACCCTTTTTAACCAGTCATTAATTCTAATTAATTCAAGCTCTGGCGTCAAATAAAAAGGGGGTGAAGAACGCTTGTTCTTCACCCCCTTTGTGGTCCTTTCCAGTAACAGCAATTATCAGACTTTAGATAGAGTAAAAGTAGCAGTCATAGTATAATTGCCAGGTACCTGATTAACGTAATCTCTAAGGAATGAAAAATTCATTGTCCCCTCCTGGTAGGTGAAAATACCCGTCCAGGATCCGGCTTCCACCGCTGTACCATTTTCCAGCGTACCGCTTGCAAAACCATTGCCTGAGGCCGTCCAGGAAATGGCACTAGCGGGAATAATATTAGAACCATCCGTCAGGTCGCCATTAGCTGTGATTGTAAGCTTAACTGGCTGGGAAGGAATGACCACAGCAAAAACGGTTACCTGTAAAGGACCTTCGGCAGCCGAGATCTCGGTAGTCGATGGGTTTGATACATACTGAGGAGCAACATCGTTAAAGGTAAGTGTGTTTTTGTCCAGAGAAAGGTTGTACCATTCTAACAGATTAACATTAAAAGTCACTTGCTGTGTTGATTGTGACTGCTGTGCCAGACCTGAGCTCAGGCAAAGAACCAGTCCCAGACTTAGGCCTAACAGCACCTTCTTTAAGTTTTGTTTTTTCATAAAACCATGCCTCCAAAAAATTTTTGAAATTTTAAAAAAAAGAGGCATAGTTTGTCAATATGTCAAAATAATTTCTTCTTTTTTAAACAAAAAAAATTACTCTTTTTTAAACCCAGAATACTCTAAATTGATAATTTCCCTATGGCACCTCCGAAAATTAATTTTCAAAGAGAAAAAAGCAAAAACACTGCCTGCCACCTTTCAGGAGCTGATGAGGTCGGCTCGGGTCTTTTAAAGACCAGGCGGCCCTGTTTCACGCCCGGTCCCGACCAGGAAGCAAAAGTAAATTCCTGATTGATCTGGACTGAACCCTGCCCATTTAGATCGCCTTCACCCTGCCAGATCAGAATATCATTACCTGTGACTTTCTGGTCTAAACCATAAATGGTTCCTTTCAGCTGAACCATTTTGCCGGTGGCCACGGAAAGAAGCGCTTTAACTTCCACTGGTTGACCGGCGAGCACCTCTGTAATCACTGAGGCCTGTTTCTGCCCTGTACTGAAATCATTAAGGCCAGGAGTATTTATTTGAAGCACCAGCCATTCTTTTAACCCAACCGAGATACTGACGTTGGCTAAGTTATGGGCCAACCCGGCTATAGCAATAATGAATGTTAAGCTTAGACAGGCTCCTATTTTAATAAACCGTCTTTCTATTATCGCCT
This sequence comes from Candidatus Aminicenantota bacterium, assembly GCA_014359965.1. GTDB lineage: Bacteria > Acidobacteriota > Aminicenantia > Aminicenantales > Saccharicenantaceae > Saccharicenans. Next base: position 15,325 of record JACIYK010000003.1, on the reverse strand, counting down.
TGTTTCTCAATTCAGCTTTCCTTTTAATTCCCATCTTGTTAATCCCAGCTTTTTGAAAGCAATCTTCGTGCCAGATAGCAGAGCGCCAACAATGCCTTTAATTCATTTTATATGAATAATTTACAGAAAAGATTAATTTCAAACCAATGTTCGTATTCGTTACACTAACCTGATGGGTTTTGCTTTTTATTTTGTAATTAATTGATAAATAATAAGTTATAATTGAAAAAAACGTGTTCGGAATTGTTACATGAAAGATGGGAATATTAAAGTATTAGGTCGAGGTGTTTAGTTTTTAATCAAATTTTTTCCCCGTCTCTCCAAAATGACCTGGCCGGAAAAACCGGAACCATCCTCACTCAGAACTATCAGGTAATTAAAAAAAATTTTTTAAACTCACGCTCTAAAAGTTCTTATGCTTATTGATTTGCCAGAAGCTTCTTAAATCAGTCCAAATTTTTTCAGCTTTCGGTATAAAGCGGGCCTGGTGATACCCAGCTTCTGGGCGGCTTTCTGTTTATTAAACCCCACTGCTTTAAGAACCTCAAGCAGATGTTTTTTCTCTATTTCCGCCAGAGTCAAATCAAGGTAAGGGTAGGGTCTATCCTCAACCACCCGGGCTTCGGCTTGTCTTATAAGATTTTCTGGTAGCTGGGCCAGGTCAATAAAATTTTCGTTGGTTAACATCACTCCTCTTTCTATAACTTTTTCCAGCTCCCGAACATTGCCCGGCCAGTCGTACTCGGAAAAAACTTTCTTCACCCGGTTGGAAACGCCCCGGACGTCCTTCTGGAACTTCTGGTTATAAATCTGAAGAAAATGCAGGCAGAGGAGTGAAATATCTTCTTTCCTCTTTCTCAGCGGTGGTAGGTTCACTTCTGCCACGTTTATTCTGTGGAATAAATCCTCTCTAAAGCGTCCAGCCCTGACTTCTTCTCTGAGGTCTCGGTTTGTGGCACAAATAACTCTCACATCTACTCTTATTGTTTTATTACTTCCCAGGCGCCTGAAGGTTCCTTCCGATAGGAAACGAAGAAGCTTGGCCTGTCCGAGGGCAGGCATTTCACTTATCTCATCAAAAAAAACCGTTCCCCCATCTGCTTCCTGTAAAAGGCCCGGTCTGGAATGCTCCGCTCCAGTAAAAGCTCCTTTTTCATAGCCAAAAACTTCCGATTCAAAAAGAGACTCAGGCAAAGCTGTACAATCAACCACGACAAAAGGCTTCTGCCGGCGGGGGCTAAGACGGTGGATGGCTCTGGCCGCCAGTTCTTTTCCCGTTCCCGTTTCTCCGGTTATCAACACCGTAATTTGATGCTTGGCCAGTCTTTCAATCAGTGAAAATATCTCCAGCATACGAGCATTGCGGCTGACCATACCTTCAAACACATACTTGCTCGCTAGCTCTTTTTCCAGTTCGAAAGTTTCCCGCCGGAGAGAAATTTTTTCTTCCAGCCGGACCAGACTCTCGCGCAGGGTTTCAGCCGTGACCGGCCGGGCCAGGTAATCAAAAGCTCCGTCTCTGATTATCTCAGCTACTCTGCCGGGCGCAGCTGTTTCTCCGACGACTATAATTTCCAGGAGCGGGTCGTATTCTTTAATTTTTTTAATAGTAAAGGAAACCTGCCTCAGGTGCCTATTACCTTCCAGAAATATCAGCCGCGGTCTGACACTTTTTAACTGTTCAATAATGTCCTTTTGCCAGTGCAGAAAGAAAAGCTCTTCCTTCTGATCAGCTAAGGCTTGCTGGATTTCTTTAAAAAGATTCTCATCAGCGGCGATAACAGCTTTTCTTATCATGCCCGAAAAGGTCCCTTTTTATGTCAGTTATTTCAATTATAATAAACCTGGCTTTTCATTAAAAGAAAAATCAGCACCTGAACCTCTGGAAGAGGTAAAAAAATATAATACCCAGGGCTTCCCGGATTTCACGGAAAGAAATTTTAGACCGTCCCCTCTTACGCTCCGTAAAAACAATCGGCACTTCTTCCACCCTGGCTCCAGCTTTCTCCAAGTAAAACAGAACTTCCAGATGAGCTGAATAACCGCGGGCTCTCATCTTTTCCAGCGGGATTTTTTGCAGCCACTCAACCCGGTAGGCTCTAAAAGCCCCGGTACAATCTTTTGCTTTTAAACCCATGAACAGCCGAGCCAGGAAGTTAGCTGTCCAGCTGTTTATTTTTCTTTTGAGGGGCCAGCCTTCCGTCCGTCCGCCCGGCACATAACGTGAACCGATGACTATCCCAGCTGATTCCAGTCTGCTCAGCATTTCTGGAATAACCTCAGGTGGATGAGAAAAATCCGCATCCATGGTCACCACTCTGTCGTAACCATTTGTCATGGCCCACCGAAAACCATCCCGGTGAGCTGTACCCAAGCCCAGCTTTCCAGAGCGGTGTTTGACAAAAACGCGGCCAGGATTTTCTCCAGCCAGCTCTTCTGCTATCTTCCCTGTCCCATCGGGAGAATTATCATCAATGACCAGCACTGAAACCGGACTTTTAAGAGCTAACAACCTCTGGACCAGGGGCCTGAGGTTTTCCGCTTCGTTATAGGTTGGCACAATTATCAGATTTTTTCCTGGCATGAGTTGATTTTATCAGAAGCCGTAAGCCGGGGCAAAAAAATCTTTCCTTTAATAACAGCTTAAGCTATACTTGAGTATCAAAAAAAACAAGAATTCTGGGAGGACATGATGTCAGAGAGTAGAGCTGAACTTATTCTTAACCTTTTCAAGGAAAGCCAGGCCTTGCTTAAAGGACATTTTCTTCTAACTTCTGGAAAACATTCAGAATGGTATTTTGAAAAGATAAAACTAATTGAACGACCGGTCGTCCTGGAAAAAATCATAGACCTTCTGGTAGAACAAATAAAAAAAGATAGTCTGGAATTCGACTACGTGGTTTCCCCAGCCTATGGTGGCATCGCCATCGGATTTTTGACTGCTCTCAAACTCCAGAAAATGTTTGCCTTCACTCAGCGAGTAGAGGAAAGAATGACTTTTCGTTCCGGTTTTGCCGGTTTGCAAAATTCCCGGGCTATAATTGTGGAAGACATCTTGACCACCGGTGGGTCAATCAACGAAGTTCTGGAGTGCCTGCAGGCCCGCCAAGTAACAGTTAGCGGCATTTACTGCTTGGTAGACCGCAGCGGCGGAGAAGTCCTTATCCAGGGAAAACCAGTAGGTAGCCTGCTTTCGCTTAAGGTAGAAGCCTTCGAGCCGGATAAATGCCCTCTGTGCCAGCAGGGACTCCCGCTGATAAAACCAGGAGCTTCAGATAAGAAATGAAGGTCATTCTGGCTTCAGCTTCTCCACGGCGGATAAAACTCCTGAAAAAGATTTTCAGGACTTTCTCTGTTATACCCAGCGGAGTAGATGAAGACCAGTTTCCTCAGGAAGACCCAGTTAAATTTGCCCTGATGGCTGCCGAGGCCAAAGCCCGGGCTGTGGCCGAGAACTATCCTGATTCTCTGGTCATCGGCGCAGACACGATTGTTCTCATCGACGGAAAAATTCTCGGCAAGCCAGAAAGCCGCCAAGAAGCCCGGGAAATGCTAAAGACCTTATCTGGCAAAACACACAAAGTCATAACTGCAGTTGTTCTTTATCGCAAAAATCAAGAAAAATTACTGGCTGACTACGAAACCACCCTGGTCACTTTCCGGGAACTGACTGACGAAATCATAGAAAATTACCTGGATAAAAACACTTACCAAGACAAAGCAGGGGCTTATGCCGTTCAAGAATTAAAGCATCTTTTTCTGGAAAAACTGGAAGGTGATTACCATAATGTGGTGGGCCTGCCGCTGTCCAAACTCAGACGGATGCTGCGCAAATTTTTAGAAGAAAAAAAAGAAGTGGAGATAACTTCTTTTCTCCTGCCAGAAGGAGTCGGACAGGCAGAAGAGGATGGGCATATTTTCCAGGTCCCGAATACCTATCCTCAAGACCGGGTAGAAATAGCATATGAAATGTCGGAAAGGAAAATAATCTCTGCCCGCTCCTTGCGTTTATTAGCACCCTCGCCTTTTCGCCGCCCCGCTCCCTGTCCTCATTTCGGGGCCTGCGGTGGATGCAGCTTTCAGGACCTGGATTACAAAGAACAGCTTAAGCAGAAAAAAATTTACCTCCAGCAGATATTAAAGGAATACTTTCCCTCCACCTATCGTTACCTGGAGCTGGAAGACATCGTCCCCTCTCCAGAAGAATATTATTACCGTAATAAGATGGAATTTTCTTTTGGACAGGAAGCAGGCGATGTTTTCCTCGGACTTAAGGAAAAAACCCGGAATAAATACCACAGCGAAAAAAAGGTGGTCCGATTGGAAAAGTGTTACATCTCTACCCCTCTAACTGAAATTTTATTCCCCTTGTTCATCCAGTTAGTGCGCGATTCAGGACTTCCTGTCTTTGATCTGCGCACCAAACAGGGTTTTTTCCGCCACCTGGTGGTCAGAGAAGGAAAGCAAACGGGTGAGCTGATGCTTATTCTGGTCACCACCAGCCAAGGACAGATAGACCTGAAGGATTTTACCCAAAAGCTGGTCCAGGCCGTGCCCGGCCTTAAGAGCTTTTGGTGGGTGGAAAACAACCGGGTCGCTGATGTGGTTTCCGTAGAAAAAAGCCACCTTATTTACGGAGAGGAAGCCATAGAAGAAAAACTCCTGGGCTTTCGCTTTAAAATTTATCCTACTTCTTTCTTTCAGACCAATCCCAAGGCAGCTCAGCAGGTTTATGCCCGACTGGTAGAAGAAGCTAAAAGGTTAAGAACTCAATCTGCTCTTGGACTTTACTGCGGCTCAGGAGCAATAGAAATCTGCCTGTCAAAGGTAGTCGGAGAAGTGGTGGGCGTGGACTGGGATTCTTCCAACATTAAAGCTGCCATAGAAAACATGCAGCTTAACCAGGTGAAAAACGCCAGGTTCTTGGAAAGCTCGGTAGAGGCTGTTTTACCTGAGATCTACCGTGGCTCTTTTGACCTTCTAGTCATTGACCCACCCCGAGCGGGTATCAGCCCTCGCGGGCTGAAACATATTGTTTCTCTTCGCATCCCTAATCTCATCTATGTTTCCTGCAACCCAGAAAGTCTGGCCCGCGATCTCAAAACTCTGTCTGACAGTGGCTACCAGATAAACTGTCTCGTACCTGTGGACTTTTTTCCCCACACTGGGCACCTGGAAGTTATGTCTTTCCTGAGCCGGTAAAAGGCCACGTTTGCAAATTTAATGGATAAGCTTAATAAGAAATGTTCTGCCCGATTTCCTATTCCTTTGTCTGAGTGGTGAGGAAAATAGGCAGACTCATCTGTTTAATCTGGTCTAATAGCTCTTCTATTTCATCAATGTGCCGGTCTTCATCCTGCAGGATTTTTTCCAGCAGCTCACGGGTAGCATAATCACCTACCTCACCGGCCAGTTTGATAGCTTCATTATAGGCTTTAATGGCCTCAAGTTCAGACTTGCGGTCAAATTCCAACATCTTAGGTACTTCATCCCCAATAAAAATCTTTCTAAGCTCAGAAACAATGGGCAGGCCTTCCAGGAAAAGAATCCGGCCAATCAGGCTTTCAGCATGTTTCATCTCATCTATAGCTCTCTTTTCGATGGTCTTATGCAGTTTGACATAGCCCCAGCTATCACACATTTCCGAATGAACCATATACTGGTTAATGGCTGTAAGCTCATCAGCCAGGAGAGAATTCAAGGTTTCAATTAATTTTGGGTCGCCTTTCATGCTGACCTCCTTTCTTTTTAAATTTGTTTCTATTTTATTCTATTGGTTGTCCTATGTAAATAATTTTATCTGCTCCGAATTATAGGTTAAAATATAGGCGGCCATGATTAAAGCTATTCCCGAAGATTTTATTGTAGAGGAAATTGCTGACCTGCCGCTGACGGAGACTGGAGAGTTCCGCGTTTACCGCCTGACCAAAAGAAACTGGACCACCCCTGACCTCATGCGCTTCCTGGCTAAGCTACTGTCCATTTCCCCCAAGGTAATCTCTTACGGTGGCAAGAAAGATAAACACGGTCTCACCACACAATACATTACCATACGGGACCAAAGAGATTTTAGCTTAGAAGAACCCAATTTCTCTTTAAAAGCAGTAGGGTTCATGAGAACCCCAATGAGCCCGGCACTGATTGCTGGCAATCGCTTCCGCATTACCATCAGAAAGCTCAACTCCGTCGACCGTGTGCTCAAAAACCTGGAACAGGTCAAAACTTATGGTTTCCCGAACTTCTTCGATGACCAGCGCTTCCGCGGCACAGATTTTAGCCTGGGTTTTTTTGCCGACCGGGTTTTGCGCGGTCATTACAACGGGGCCCTGCAGATTTTCCTGCAGGCTCAAAACATCAGCTCGGCAGATAAAAAAAATCGCCAGCGTGTGGTCGAGATCATAGCTAATTGGAGAAACTGGGAAAAATGTCTGGAACTGGCGCAGGGACTTACAGAAAAAAGAATCTTCCGCACCCTGCTTTTAAGGCCAGATGACTTCTTGGCTGCCTTGGAAAAAATCCCGCGGGAAGAAATTGCCATGGCCTATGCCGCCTTTAGTTCCCACCTCTGGAATGAACTCCTCCGCCGGCTGCTAAAAAGATTGATAGACCCGCTGGAAGAAGTCCAGGCCGAGTCAGGAATATTTTACTTCTGGAGAACGCTGCCTTCAGAAACTTACGAGTATTTGAACTCTCTCAAACTCCCAACCCCGGCAGCCAAAATGAACTTTCCCGATGAGCTCAGCCGGCAGCTTTATCTTGAAATTCTGGCTGAAAATAACCTGAAATTCAGCACCTTTCGCACACGGGCTCTGAGCCGGGTTTTCTTTCGTTCTTTCCAGCGAAAAGTTCTTTTGCATCCCCAGGAACTGGAAGTCGTGGAAATCAAAAAAGATGAACTGCATCCAAAGAAGCAGGCTCTGGTCCTGTCCTTCAAACTTCCCCGTGGGGCTTTTGCCACTATGCTGATCAAAAGAATAACCATTGATGAAATCAAACAGCCTGAAGTCCAGAAACAGGTGATTGAGCCGTGAGTAAGACAGGTCAAGCAAAAAAAGAAAGAGTGGCAAAGAAAAGACCTCAGACTAGCCTGAGCGGGAAATTAAGTCTGCCACGGGCTCTTTCCCGACTGGGTTTCTGTTCAAGAAAACAGGCCCTGTCCCTTATTAAATCTGGACAGGTTAAGGTAAATGGTCGAGTGGTGAAAGACCCCAGCCTTAGAGTCAACCCAGAAAAAGACCACCTTGAAGTTGCTGGCCAGAGCCCGGCCCCAGGCGACCGGGTTTATTTTATGCTAAACAAACCTCGTGGTTTAGTGACCACCACCTCTGACGAAAAAGGTCGGCCTACAGTTTTTAGCTGCTTTAAAGAACCTGACCTGCCGCGAATTTTCCCGGTGGGCAGACTGGACCTGGCTTCCGAAGGTCTGCTTCTTTTTACCAACGATAACCTCTGGGCTGACCTCCTCACCAGACCAGAGGCCGCCGTACCCAGAACCTATCACGTCCAGATCCGGCCTGTTCCCGGAGAAAAAGAACTCAACATCATGCGCCAAGGAATGCAGGTAACGCCGGAACTCTTTTTGCGGGTTGAGGAGGTCCGCTTTCTTCGCTCTGGTAGGAAAACCTGTTGGCTTGAGATTGTTTTGACCGAAGGGAAAAACCGACATGTCCGCCGCCTGCTGGAAGCTCTGGGTTATGAAGTTCTCCGGCTGATAAGGATAGCCTTTGGGCCCCTGCAACTTGGTCAGCTGCCTAAAGGTGCCTACCGGAAGCTGACACCTGAAGAAGTGACTGCACTCAAAGACCTGGCCAGAAAAAACCTCTTTCAGCGCAAGAAAAATGCTAATTAAATAAACAAATCAATAAAAAGGAATTTAAACCGATGAAAATAACCGCTGTAATTTTAGGTGGCGGACGCGGCCTGAGAACAGGCTTCACTCAGCCAAAGCAATTTCTCAAACTTGGTGGCCGTCCGCTTTTTGATTATTCGGTTGAGAAATTTCAGTCCGCCGGCGTGGAGAGCATCGTGGCTGTGCTGGTGGAAGACTATGCCAGCTATTACCAACCCCATCCGGCCATCACCCACATTGCTCCAGCCGGCCCCACCAGGCAACAGTCCGTCTTTAATGGCCTTAAGGTCTGTCCTGCTGACACTGACATTGTCATAATTCATGATTCCGCCAGGCCTTTTTTCCCTCCCACAGCGGTTAACAAGGCCATCAAGCTTCTGGCTCAAGGAAAATACGAAGGACTGGCCCTGGCCATTCCTGCCACCGACACGCTGGTAGAAACCAAGGGGGGAGAAGTCGTCAGGTTTCCAGAACGGTCAGCTTTCTTTCACACGCAGACACCGCAGTTATTCTTGTTTAAAAAAATTTGGGCCGCCAGTCAGCTATTTTCGGAGCAAAATTTTACCGATGATTTGTCCCTGGCTTTTGCTGCTGGCCTCAAGTGTGGTCTGGTAGAAGGCAACCGTCTTAATTTCAAAATTACTTCCGAAGTTGACTGGCTGCTGGCAGAAAAAATCCTAAACTCCAGTGGGCTGAAGTTCATCTGAATTTCTTTTGCTCAGCTTCCTATGGGAAAAACTGGCAAAATAAAGAGCTTCCAGGCTGGCCAGAATAGCTACCAGAATCATCGTTAACTTGGCCTGCCCGGTACAGATGAGGACAAAAGCAGCCGTAGCAAAAAAGTCGCGGCGGTAGACAAAGGCTATCCGGGCTGCCAGCCGGTCGTACCAGTTCTGGAAATCAGGGTCACTAACGCTGGCTTCAATTTCTTTAACCACAGCAATAATATTTCTTCCAATACCAGTTTTCCGGGCATAGGCAATAAGCTGAAGGTAAAAAGCAACCATGGAGAAAAGCGCCAGCCCACCTATATAAAGCCATAGCTGTTCGCCAGTGGTCCGAAACAGTCCCACCGGCAAAGCAGCGAAGAAGGAAACAAAAGTAATGGCATCAGCAGTGATATCAAAAGCCCCGCCAAACTTGCTCACGCGATAGGTCAGCCGGGCATTCTCTCCATCACAACCATCTATCACCGAAGCCAGTTCAAAAAGTATGGCGCCGGGAATTAGCCATTTTCTGCCCATAGCTATAAAGACCACACTGGTCAGGCCGATGAGAAAAGTAACCACGCTGATCTGAATGGGTGTGACAGCCAGTTTTAAAAGATAACGCGTTAAAAACAGGGAAACCCGGCGGTTTATGTTCCTGGAAATAAATCCATCAGTGGGCTTGCGGCCTGTTTGCAAAAGATACTTTTCCGCTCGCTTAAGATCACCTTTATCTTTAACCAGAAGACAGAACCTGGCTTCAACTAGAACTTTGGCTAGCGACACATTTTCTTCTGTACCAACCAGCCCTGAAATGGAAAGGTCAGCCCGGGAAACTGCTAGGCTGTTCAGAATAGAAAAAACTTTAGTGCCTCTGACCAGCAACATCCCCGGTACCGCTCTGATTTCCCCGTCTGGCATTTTAAATTCAACCAGCGCCAGGTCCTTCTCCGGTATAGCTGGAAGCCTCAATAAATTGTTGAACAGCTCAGGAGCTAGCACCAGATTGTCCTGGAAAATCAGGACGAAATCGCTGGATTCTAGGACTAGGTCTGAATTTCTTATTTCTTCAGAGGAAATAACCCTGAACTTTATCTGGCGGTCAAAAATTCTCTGGTCTTCAGACAGCCTGACTAGTTCTCTTTCCGCCACCTGTTTATCAGGATGAAACAGCCAGAATTCTTTGAGACCGGCTTCGTTAGCGTTGAGAATTAATCTTTTTAAAAGGCTGAGACCGAGCAACCTATACTCTGCCCCGCTTTCAAGTATGATTATTGCTCTGTTAACTATCATCATTTCACCTCAATTTCCTTCGGTTAAAATATCTCTCTTTTCTTTCCCCTGAACTTTAACTTCTCTGGCCTTATTATTAACTTCTCAAATGTTTACCTTCTCCGGCCAGGTATTCTTCCACCTTTTTCCACATCTTCTCCTCATCAACATCAGCCCAGAAACGGGAATCAATGTCCATTACCCGGGCTTTGCCTTTAAGCGCCATGATTCTTATTCCGCCGGAAAGGGTAAAATTTTTGCTCAGGCGCTGACTTTCTTCCAGAGCAGAAAAAAGGGCCTGGCTGCAGTAAAATATGCCGGTATCAAAGGCATTGTAATTGGCTATTCCCTTGCCAATGCCCATGATATGGCCTTCATTCACCAAAACTCTTGTCACATCATCCAGGTCCACAAAAGGATGGTTTTCGGTTCTGAAATCAACAGCCAGGATTAACTCATCATCTTCTAACGGCTGCTTCTGAAGTTCTTTCAGAATTTCAGGATCAAAGATATGGTCTGACATCAGGAGGAAAAATCTATCTCCAACCAGGTCTCTGGCTTTAAACACAGATAGGCCATTTTCTTTATCCCATTCTTCGTTCAGGACGAACTCCAAGCGGGTGTCCTGGAGGTAGGGTTGTTTCAAAAGGTGTTCCTTTATTTTTTCTGCCTCATAACCTACAACCACCACCAGCTCTCTAAGGCCAGCTTTGAGCAAAGCTTTAGCTGTCCAGTCAATGAGCGCCTGCCCACCGACCTGGAGCAGCGGCTTGATCGGGCAAACTGGCGACAACCTCTCACCTTTTCCTGCAGCGATAATTAGACCTTTCAAATTTTTCTCCTTGCTCGCCATCCTGTTCAATCAGCAATACAATTGTATTCATTTTTTGCCTTTAAATCACTAATTTTACTCACCTGAATAGCAATTGTCCACTGGCTCGACCTAGGAAGCCTAAAATAAAGGGCGGAAATTAACCAGAGAACGGTTCAACCGACCGGCCGGAAACTGGCATAATCTTCTTCTATCATCATTCTGACCGATTTAAACAAAAAACCACCATAGACCCGTAGACGAGATTTTTTTAACATCAGCAGCCCCTCCCAGGGTTCGAGCTCAACCTCTACCTGAAATTCTCTGATAAATTTGGGAAAACGTGAAGGCTGGAGAACCATTTTTAAGGGATCAAAGGTAGCCTGATTGATGTAATATAAGCCCTCAAACAAGTTCTCGTTTTTTTCTTTAGCCCGGGCTTCTATCACAAAGACTTTAACCCCCTGATATAATTCTTCACCCAGCAAAAAGAACTGGTAAAGGTTTTTTCTCTTCTCGGAGAATGGGATGAGATCATCCTTGGTCAGCTGGTTTTTAGTCGCAGGCTGCTGACCCTTTTTTCTGGCTTTTTCTGCTTCTTCTTTGAGTTTTTTTAACCGCTCCAGCCGTTGTTGACGATATACTTCTGTTATATCCCGCGTCTTACCTTTTTCTATTTCCACAGCCTCCAAAATTTCTTCTTCTCTGGTGTCACCATCAACCAGCAGGCGTTTTTTCACTCTCCTGATTTTTTCTGGCAGCCAGTTCTTATCTGTATAGATATAAGAAGAAACCACCTCAGCCTGCCATTTTTCAAAATCGGGATAAGAAGCCAGGCGCCGGCAGACTTTTTGCACCAGCTCTTCTACTTTCAAATCAGCAGAATGCACCTTATCCTGGGTTCTGGAAGGTTCTGCTTTAATCAGTAGAAGAAGCACCCCGGAAAAAATAACCGCCTGCAATTTTTTTGTCTTCATCATCATCTTTCTTGGTTGGGGAAAGTAGTTTTTCTCTATTTAATGTGCCTAATAAATTTAGAATTCAATTATAGCAAAAAATCAGCCGGGAATTTGGCCGCCGAAAAAATTATTCTGATTTATCTACCTGGAGTCAGAGGCGTTTAGCCCTGAATTAGGTTTAATAAAATAAGTTTAATAAAAAATTATAATTAGATAGTCTTTATAATGAAACCAGACAAAATTCTACCTGTACCCATAAAACGGGTTTTCCTCTATCTGTTTTTTTCTATCCTCTATGATATTCCATCGGCAGCCTTGAAGCTTCCCGGTAGCAAGAATGATCCGTGAATTTTTTAAAATTAGATAAAAGCACAAACCTTATCAACGCCAAGGCCCACGGCCAGCTGGTCAATGCACTTCTTCCAGATACTGTCCTAAAGCTGGCTACCAGGCCTCAGCCTGAAAGAAAGGGTAAATTGACAAAATAAAGGTAGAGTGATAAAAAGAACTCTCTGTCAGGGGTGTCGCGGCTTAAAAAGCCCGGCTGAGAGCAAACCCTTGGAACCTGACCTGGGTAATACCAGCGTAGGGAGACAGAATTAGGGGGAAAAGCTCAGCCTCACTGACAGAAATTTTCTGGTCAGGAGGTATTTTTATGTTTTCCGCAGAATCAATTTCCAGGGACCTTAAAGAAATCCGCACTAAGGCCCCTCTCATCCACAACATCACCAACTACGTGGTCATGAATCTCACGGCCAATGCTCTGCTGGCTTTAGGCGCGTCGCCGGTGATGGCTCATGCGGCTGAAGAAGTGGAGGATATGACGCAGCTGGCTTCCGCTCTGGTCATCAACATCGGAACTCTCAGCCAAGCCTGGGTAGAAGCCATGTTTAAAGCTGGCCAGGCGGCCGGGAAAAGAGGTCTGCCGGTGGTCCTGGACCCCGTAGGTGCTGGTGCTACACCTTTCAGAACTTCAACGGCCAGGAATCTTCTGGAATCTTTTCCTGTAGCAGTCATCAGGGGAAACGGTTCGGAAATAAAAGCTCTGGTTGATTCCAGCACCAGAACCAAAGGGGTGGATAGCCTGGAAGGTGCAGAAAGTGCTATTCAGGCAGCCAGAGAGCTGGTTGAAAAATACAACTGCGTGGTCAGCATCAGCGGAGAAAAGGATTTCATCATAGGTAAAGACATGGTAATTGTGGTAGAAAATGGTCATCCGCTGATGCCGAGAGTTACCGGCCTGGGGTGCACCGCTTCAGCCCTGACAGGAGCTTTTGCTGCAGTTAACCCTAATTATGTGGAAGCAGCTGCTGCGGCCATGGCTGTGATGGGCATCTGCGGTGAGCTGGCCGCTGCCCGGGCTGAAGGACCGGCCAGTTTTGAACTGCATTTTCTGGACTGGCTTTACAGGCTGAATGAAGAAGAAATAAAAGCCCAGCTGAAATTTGAGATACGGAGTTAGCCTTTAAAGCTCCACCCGACTAACCCAGCCCTGGTGGAACGTCGAGAAGTGGGCTGAAGTTTGGATAATTTATTTAAACACCCGAGAAAACAGACGCCGGGTTTAAAATTTTTCTTACTCAACTTGCTTTCTTTAGCCAAACCAACAAGGAGTAAGAGATGAAAACAGAAAGAGAAAAAGAAAACAAAAAAGAAAAGAAAATTGACCTGAGCCTTTACCTGGTGACCGACCGCCGCCTGCTACAAGGCTTGAGCTTGACCGACCTGGTGAGGAAAGCCGTATACGGTGGAGTGACTGTAGTACAGCTCCGGGAAAAAGAATGCTCTTCCCGCGAATTTTATGAGCTGGCTCTGGAGCTAAAAAAAATCATGCCTACAGAGATTCCCTTAATCATCAACGATCGAGTGGATATAGCACTGGCGGTGCGGGCTGATGGAGTACATCTGGGGCAGTCAGACCTGCCGGTAAAAACAGCCAGGGAATTACTCGGGCAAGAAGCTATTATCGGTCTTTCCGTAGAAAATCTGAAACAGCTGGAAGAAGCCCTACATCTTCCGGTTGATTACTTAGCCATAAGCCCGGTTTTTCCCACACCAACCAAAACCGATTTCTCCAGCCCAGCTGCCTGGGGGCTTGATGGACTTCGCCAGGCTCGAAACCTGACGGAACTTCCCCTGGTAGCTATTGGCGGGATTAACGAAGAAAACGCGGAGAAAGTCATAAGCGCTGGAGCCGACGGCCTGGCTGTAGTTTCTGCTATCTGCGCTTCATCTGACCCGGAGCAGGCTGCGCGCGCTTTAAAAGAAAAAATTGAGCAGGCAAGAAAGAAAAAAAATTGATTAAAAAGCAGACTACTGCAAAGTGATTATTTTCATGGTTCAGAGGCTGCTTTACTGCTTTAAATAATTGTTATGGCCGATGATTTATACGATAATGGAGTTGACAAATGACCAATTCCTACAAATTAATCAGGAGAAATGAAGAAAAAATTTTCACCGGGCAAGTAATAATTAAGCAAATAAGAAAAAATAGGTTTTGGTCAAGATGAAAAATTTACCCATAAACAGAAAAACAGAAAAAAATAAGAGCTTGAAACTCACGGATATTGGCGAGTTTGGCTTTATTGCCCGCTTCTCGCCAGCCTTCCTGGCCGACTTGCCCAAAAAACTTAAGGGCATCGGGGACGACTGTGCCGTCATTCCCTGGAAAGACCACAGGCATCTGCTGGTGACCACCGACCTGCTGGTTGATGGTGTCCACTTTTTAAAAGATAAAATAACCGCCGAAGACCTGGGCTATAAATCTCTGGCTGTCAACCTCAGCGACATAGCCGCTATGGGCGGCCGTCCGTTATTTGCTTTTTTATCTCTGGCCATACCACCTGAAACAGAATTAACTTACCTGGATGGTTTTTTCCGCGGCTGGCATGAGCTGAGCCGTCAAACTGGTGTGCATCTTCTGGGGGGTGACACTACCAGGTCCTTAGAAAAGCTGGTCATTAACGTGGCGGTCCTGGGAGAAGCGCGGACGCCGTTTATTAAATACCGTTCTGAAGCTCGAGCCGGAGATATCATCGCGGTGACGGGACCCCTGGGTGATTCTGAAGGTGGGTTGCGGCTTATTTTATCTGGGCTAACGGAGAAAAAACTTGCAGCCGAAGAAAAATACCTTCTGCGGCGCCACTTCCGCCCCCAGCCGCATTTAGAAGAAGGCCAGTTTCTGGCCCGCCAGCCTGAAGTCCGGGCGATGATGGATGTCTCAGACGGCCTTGATTCTGACCTCAGGCGTATCATGGAACAATCAGACTGCGGTGTTGAGGTGAAACTGGAGAAATTGCCGGTTTCAAAGCAGTTACGGGTCTGTAGCCAAAAATATGGCTGGAACCTGGAAGAGATGGCTGCGGCTGGCGGTGAAGATTATTGCCTGTTAGTTACAGTGGCCCCAGAAAAATTCCTGGCCCTTAAAAGAAAATTCCACCAGCGATTTAAAAGGCCTCTTACAGACATAGGATTGATCACTTCAAGAAAGGGCGAAAAGATTTACTTAAGAGATGGCCAGAGAGTGGAGCTTAAAAAATCAGGCTTTGACCATTTCAAAACCTGAACACACCTTCCAGGGCCTGAAAAATTTTCTATGTCCTACTCATCCTCCTCTTTAAAACAGCCAACTTTGCGCTGTGGCACAAATTTGCCTATTACGATTTTTTTAGATATGATGTAAGATATGATGTAAAAAAAGCAACCTGGCCTCATAAAACTCAATTCT
>JACIYK010000299.1 GCA_014359965.1 Candidatus Aminicenantota bacterium | reverse complement strand
CAGCCGCTTTTTTAAAAAAGCGCCTTATGAAGTTTCTTACACTACGATAAGAAGAAGGTTTTTAAAATTAAATTGCTTGAAAAATCAGTGTTTTTATTCTTTTTAAAAAAAAGCAAAAAGGCCAAAAAACACTCGACTTTTTCCAAGAAACTTTCAGAGGTTAGAACTTTTGTGAATATCCAGGATCAAGAGCAAAAAAGATTAATCAGGTCCATCTTTAAAAACTGCAGAGGTTTAAAGGACTTCATACCTGATTATGGAAGTTCCCTTCTTTCAAAAAATAAAAAATTTCCTCCACGCTGAAGCGGACCTTGCGCTCCACAGCTTCTATGGTGTTAAAGGCGTTGTGCGGGGTAAAAATTACGTTGGGGTATTGAAGAAGTTCGTTAACTATCCTGGCTTTTTCTGAACTTTCCAGCTGTCTTTGGCGCAGAGCAGAACCGACTTCTGGCTCATCTTCAAAAACATCAAGGGCCAGTCCGCCCAGATGACCTTCCCGGACAAGCCGGAGCATATCCGCCAGCGGTGCGTGTTCCCCTCGGGCAATGTTAACAAAAATAACGCCCGGCTGAGCCTTTTTTAGCAGGTCGTAGGAAAAATAATGGTAATTTTCCTCGGTCAGGTTCATAGCACAGATGATAGCCTCTGCCCAGCTCAACCCTTCATCCCTATCCACGTAGTGGACAAAGTTATGGCGGCGGACGATGTCTACTCCCCTGACTTCCATACCCAGGCCCAGACCCAGACGGACGATCTCGCCTCCAATCCTGCCCACACCGACTACAAGAAGCCTCCGGCCCTGACATTCAAGGCCGGTCAAACCGTCGCGCTGAAACTGCGGAAATTGTGCCATCTGGCGGGGCAGCTTTCTGAAAAGAGCCATCATCAGCAGTATGGCCTGCTCGGCCACGGCTCTGGTGGCGTATTCTTCAAGATAACCAAGAGCTACAGGACGGGTGATGGACCTTTTATATGCCTTCAAGTTGTCAAAGCCTGTAGTCCGGCTCAAAACAGCCCGAATCTCGTCCTGCCAGTCTATCGGAATAACGGACTGGGTGCGCACGCTGATTATCGGCGCCGGTGGTCTCAGGTGTCCGCTTTCCTGAATGGTTTTATGAGTCAGGCCATAGGATAGGCGGTTCTCAAGCAGACTTTTTATTAGCCTGGCTTCTTCCTCAAAAACTTCGTAAAAATAAACATCCATGGTCAGCCTCTCCGGATGTTGAGGTTAACTGAGGGCATAATCCACAGCCGCCTCGGCGTGGATGATGGTGGTATCGAAAATTGGTAACGGACTATCTTTTTGCTTGACTAAAAGCCCGATTTCCGTGCAACCCAGGATAACGCCCTGGGCGCCAGCCTGAGCAAGTTTTTCGATCACTGTGCGGAACTTGCGGCGAGATTCTTCCTGCAGGTTACCATCGCACAATTCATAATAAATAACCTGGTGGATTAGCTTGCGATCGTCTTCTTCCGGCACCAAGACTTCCAAACCGTGTTTCTTTTCCAGTCGGCCGCGATAGAAATCATCTTCCATGGTAAAGCGCGTGCCGAGAAGTCCGACTTTTTTAATCTCACAGGCTTTAATTCTCTCGGCCGTTGGGTCAGCGATATGAAGCAGAGGAATGTTGACTGCCGCTTCCAGTGCTGGGGCTACCTTATGCATGGTGTTAGTGCACAAAACTAGAAAGTCTGCACCACCGGCTTCCAGGCGTACAGCCACCTGGCTTAAAATCCAGGTCAGTTGATCCCATTCTCCGCGGTGTTGAAGGCGCTCTATTTCTGCGAAATCAACGGAGTACATCAGGCATTTAGCCGAATGAAAGCCGCCCAGCCGCTTTTTAATTTCTTCGTTGATAATCCGATAATACTCAAGAGATGACTCCCAGCTCATGCCGCCGATTAAGCCAATAGTTTTCATACCACCTCCAGTCATAACAAAAATCTTAAAAAACTAATTCTCTAATTAC
>JACIYK010000298.1 GCA_014359965.1 Candidatus Aminicenantota bacterium | reverse complement strand
GGTTTTTAAGCTGTTCCCTTAACAAGTCACCCAGGGTTAATCTATCACTATTTCCTTCCATGTATTTCTGGAATTCTTTTTTCTGCAAATCCATTTGAGCCTGACGGAAGCTAAGAGAAATCTTGCGACTCTGAGGGTTGAGCTTAATAATCTTGGCCAGTCTTTCTTCTCCAATTTTAAAAACTTCGGCCGGATTTTCTACTCTATTTTCGTCCAGTTCAGAATTGAAAACCACACCTTCAATACCTGGCACAATTTCTACAAAGACTCCAAAATCAGCTATTCTGACAATCTTGACCTTAAGAATGTCACCGATTTTCTGTCTGGAGAAGAAATCTTCCCAGATATCGCCCTGCAGCTGCTTGATGCCCAGCGAAAGCTTCTGTTTTTCCAGATCTACGTTCAGCAGAACTACCTCAATTTCTTCCCCAACTTTCAGTTTTTCTGAAGGATGCTTGATTTTTTCCCAGCTGATGTCAGAAATATGGACCAACCCTTCAACATCCTTATCTACCTGGACAAAAGCGCCAAAATCAGTCAGGCTGGTCACCTTTCCTTTCAGCCTGGCGCCGGGGTTGTATTTCTGAGCAAAAAGTTCCAGCGGATGGGGAGTGGCCTGTTTCAGACCGAGGGAGATACGGCGGTTGGCTCCATTAACTTCCAGCACTTGAACCGTGACTTCCTGACCGACAGACAATACTTTTTTGGGGTGAACCATTTTCTTGGACCAGGTCAGGTCAGAAATGTGGATAAGACCTTCAACACCCTTTTCCAGTTCTACAAAGGCTCCGAAATCAGTCAGACTGACCACCTTACCCTTGACTTTAGTACCGGGCTGGTATTTCTGTTCTACACTAAGCCAGGGGTCAGGAGTTAACTGTTTGTAGCCAAGAGAGATTCTCTCTTCATTTTCGTTGAAATCCAGAACTACCACCTCAACTTCCTGGCCCACCTGAAAAAGTTCTGAGGGATGGTTAATCTTACCCCAGCTCATGTCAGTGATGTGCAGCAGTCCTTCTACTCCGCCTAGGTCAATGAAAGCACCAAAGCCGGTCAAGGATTTGACAATGCCTTTTATTTTTTCACCCTTAACCAGGCGGCTGAATACTCGGCGTTTCCTTTTTTCCCGCTCGTCCTGCAGCAGTAATTTTCTGGAGAGAACCACGTCTTCTTCTTTGCGGTTGAATTTCATCACCTTAAATTTCATGGTCTGACCGACCAGGGCTTCCGGGTCCTTAAGGGGTTTGATATCGGCGTGAGCTTCAGGCAGAAAAGCATCTAGGCCCACATCCACCGTAAAACCATTCTTGACTCTGGCGGTTATGGTTCCGGTGACCCAGTTGTTGGAATGATAAGACCTTTCCAGGAAGTCAAGAGCCCGGAGAATGTCGGCTTTCCTTTTTGATAAAAGAAAATAACCGTCTTTCGGTTTGGATTTTTCCAGGATAGCTTCTATCTCCGCCCCTACTTTGATTTCTTCAAATTCTTTCGGCTGGCGAAAATCTTCTTTAGGAATGGCACCTTCGGTTTTGTGACCGATGTCCAGCAGCAGATGAGTCGGGGTTTTTTTCACCACCCGGCCTTTAATCATAGAACCGGCTATCAGTTCTTGTTCTGATAGATGGTATTGATCGAGAAGACGTTCATAGTCTTCTGGAGTAAGTTGTTCATCTGTTGTAAGGTTCTTTTTGACTTCACTCATGGGTCACCTTCTCCTGTTTTAGATTCTTTGGGAAGCTATTTTTAATAGCTGTCACAGTTTTTTTAATAACATCAGGTGGGGTGGAAGCCCCTCCTGATAGTCCAATTCGGGAAATATCCTTGAGCATTTCCAGTTTTATTTCTTCCGGTGATTCTATCAGGTAGGTGCGAGGCAGTAGCCGGCGCGAAATGTTGTAGAGCTTGTTGGTGTTAGAACTGTTGCGGACGCCGATGATAATCATGGCTTCAACCTGCTCGGCCAGTTTTGCGGTTGA
>JACIYK010000297.1 GCA_014359965.1 Candidatus Aminicenantota bacterium | reverse complement strand
CCTCTTAAGTTATTGACAAATCCCCCATTTTTTAAGATAAATAGAAGCAGCTATGGCATTTAAAAAGGATTTACTCTTGAAGCTCCTCCTTATTATCAACAACCGCTATACTGAAGATGACCTCAGAGACCTGATCACGGCTATGATTGAAGAATTACTCCCTGTGATAAAGAAAAACCGGGGCTGGCACCTCTACCTGTCAAATTATGAGCCAAGAGATATTGCTTACCTGGCCGTTTCTAACATTTTTATCAGAAACAGCCAGGGAAGGTTCCCTGTGCTTGAACGCCTATTTAACTGGAAAACACTGGAGAAATTCCTTTCTTCAAGCGAAGAAGACTTCCACCGCTTTCTGAGAAACGTTCTTTTGCGCCGGCTCAAACAAACTTACCATTATCTTAGCAACGAAATCACGCCGGAGAGAAATAAAATTAAAAGAGAAATAATTTACGCTTTAAAAAAGACCCCGCATTTTAAAATAAAAAAAGATAAAAACAATCTGCGAATAATTTTCCAACCACAGGGGCAATCCACTATCAATTACACTGATGAGACTGACGGATTAGTGCATTTGTGTTTAGAAAACAGGCTGGGTGGGCTGCAGATTCCCAAATTTTTTAGCCGCCTGGCGGAAATTCTGGAAAGACAAACTGCCCGCCTGGAAATACCCCTGAACAGCCTTTATAACCTTTACGTTTCTGTTCAAAAACATTACTTAATGGCTGAAGTGGCCAGCGAATTTAAACCAGATTTCAGGTATTTGGTCTATGACTCCAACAAAAATATACAGACATTGATAAAAGAACTGAAGACTTATGGCAATTACCAAATTGAGAAATATGTCCGGAAGAGAAAAATCGCCCCAGAGGAAAAAGAAAGATGGATGCTGGCCTTTCAGGACCTTATTAAAGACTGGCAGGACGGGGGCCAGGAAGAATCGTTTTACAATTATCTTAAGCGTTACTTACCTAACCTTTCTCCTGAAGACTACCGCCAGAATAAAAGGAAAATTTTTGAATACCTGGTAAAAAGTACCAGGGAATTCTTGAAAGAAAAACTTAAAAATAATCACTTATCAGAATAAAAACAGGGGTAAAGATGAAAGGGAAAAAAGAATTAATTGAAAAATTAATTTCTAATTCCTTATATTCCGACCATTATGAAGACCCACCATTATTCCTCATCTCTCTTTACCAGACAAGGTTTGAACCTTCACCTTTTCCCCAGCTCCTCGGTTTCAGCCATTTAGCTGGTTATGACTATTATTCAGAAAAAGTCTCCCTAACTTCTGCTGACGGACAATATCTTCTCAGAATTATCAAAGACACAGTAAACAACCAGCTTCAAGCTCACCTCTTACACCAGGAAAAATCAAGCTACCAGTATGTATTTATCTGCGCCGAAAATCAGCGCAATTGCTATCTGACCGATGCTCATGGACAAGCTAAGCTCAAGGATTTTGACCTGCTAGACCTGAAATTAAAATTGATGCCGCCAGTAGCAATATTTGAATATTTCCCCCAAGGTGTTAGCCAGACTGCTTTCCTTAAGCCAATTCGCTGTATAGAAAGATTTAAGGACTCTAATCTTCAGGTCGAGCTCTTCCAACAGGATGAGGAATATATCTTTAAAGTCAAATTCATGAACCCAGATAGCCAGTTAAAAGCCAGAAAAATGGTTCTGGTTAAAGAAGACGAAGAGCCACTGATGGCCATACCTTTTAAAAACATGGCCCTGTTTGAAGTCCCGGCCAGGTTTATAGATTCTGAAAAGGTGCAAATAAACATCTATGGATAAAAACTCTTCGCTACCCGGCTTAAGCCCTCTCCAACTGGAAGAATTATTCCGTAAAAGCGTTTCAGAAATTGCTCTGGCCACGGACGATACTTCTCGGCTCCGTGTGATCTGGCATTTTATTAAGGAAACCAGGAATTTAAACGAGGACCTAGTTTATTCTTTTTATCTTCAATATTCAGGAGCTTTTTTC